>JAHJBM010000058.1 GCA_018813505.1 Microcaldota archaeon | reverse complement strand
TATCCTACTTTCAGGTTTATTTTTCATATTAGAACACCAATCATATAGATGGTGATGATATTTATAAAGATTTCGTTATCAAAATCATTATACCAGGCTAAATTAAAAAATTATTTGTGTATTTAGTACATTAATCGATTAGTATTGTGTTGTTTTACATTTCTCATACTATCTAGTTTTTTTTACAGAAACTTAATGAGTAGAAAATTCCTGCAGGGTTTTTAGGGCCGAAGCCAAAAGTCGATGGCTCTGGAAAATGGTTAATAACCCATCTTGCACGTACAGCCATTTCCTTACAAGCAAGTTACCATATTCAGAGGCGTCCGCAACCCTGCAGAAAGCTTACTATATACATACGGAATATTTATATGTCTTGCTGTCACTAACGATGGTAAAAAAAGCCTCTTATGGATTTTGTATCGCACAATATTCTTCTAATCTTTTTTTGTTTTTTCAGCACCAATGACTTCGATTTCAACTTCTGGATCTCTTATGATTTCTACCGCGTTGTCAGCACCAACAGTTCTTTGCAGTCCTTCTAAACCTATCCACTCATTCATTTTGACTTCTGGCGTTCTTCTTCTAATTCCTTCCAACAACGCTCTTTCAACATCATTTCTTGGTAGTCTTTGTTTTCCTGTTTTTCTATCAGTAACTGTCATTTTCATTAAAATCACTATAAAATAAATTTCAGTCAAAAGTATTTATAAATAATGGTACTTTACGTTTCTTAATAAATCACCTTAATAATTTCATCTGATCAATATAATTAGTTGATTTTATGGGAAAAACAGCAAAACAGATCGTTAAAAACGCGGACAAAATTATCGAAGAACTTAACAGAGCACTTGCAGATGAATGGCTCGCATACATTCAATATACCCTTGCTTCAAAAATAGTCAAAGCACCAGTATTACCAGGGGAACTTGAGATTGTTGCAAAAGATGAACTTGAACATGCAAATGAACTTGTTGAGAGAATAATTCAACTTGGTGGAAATCCAATTGTTGATCCAAAACAATTTTTTGAAAAAACAAATTGCGGCTATGAGGTTCCTGTGGAAAACGCAAAGAAAGTGCTTCAGGCAGGTCTTAAAGGGGAAGCATGTGCGATTCACATATACAAAAAAATAGCAGATATGACAAAGGATTCCGATCCAATGACATATCGGCTTATTCTTCACATCATGGCTGAAGAAGAGGGACACGAGCAAAAATTTGAAGATATAATGGCATGGCTTTGTGGTTGTGAATGTTGCGAGTAATTTGTCTGAAGGGTTAATCATCCCTTCTGCAATTTCTTATTTCTTTTAACAATCTCATCTCATCTTCATTCATATCAAATTCAAAATCCTCCATATAATCACCAATCTGTGAACTATGGCCTTTTAAATAAGCTTTTGCCAACACACCTCATTTCCGCGGCAAGTGATTGTACCTGAGAGTCGTATAATCGCTGATGTATGGGAGATAATGGTCAAGACAAAAG
The DNA here is from genome assembly GCA_018813505.1 of Microcaldota archaeon. GTDB lineage: Archaea > Micrarchaeota > Micrarchaeia > Anstonellales > Bilamarchaeaceae > Bilamarchaeum. Next base: position 2,993 of record JAHJBM010000058.1, on the reverse strand, counting down.
AAAACAGAAAGGTATAAAATCAGAGCAATCCATCTTATTGCAGGTGACTGTATTGGTTCTTTGTATAATTGCTGCGATAGTGTTTGCTGTAATGTCGATATTTTCTGCAAAGTATAGGCCATTGGCAAAAGAGGGGTTTAGGTGTGTTTTCAGAACAATCATGTTAAAGCCATGCGATACCGGCCTTGATGAAAGGATAAAAGCCGAACTAGTATCTGGATTAATGAAATATACTCCTGGTGGTGCGCGGTTTGCCAATAAACATTTTGCAATGATTTCATGGGTGTTCGTAATACTTACCATAGCGAGCTTTGGATATACTATTTATGGATTCTATAATTTCTATTATTATGGAAATTGCGACGGTCCGCAAAGCGCGGGCGTGTGTATATTGAATGATATTACAGGTGATTATGGTAGATTCAGCGAACCAAAGGATTTGATATCGCCAACTAATCTTGATGGAATAACTGCCGGCGACCCAAACTCAACGGTCACAGTAGTAGAATTCGGATGTTTCTCTTGTCCATATACCGGACAGGCTGAGTATACGATGAAAGAATTACTTGATGATAATAAGATATATTATGTGTTTAAACCATTCCCGTTGCCAAACCATGAAGGAAGTTATGACAGCGCAATAGCCGTATTATGTGCAAACAAACAGGGAAAACAATGGGAGCTCAGGCAAAAAATATTCGCCCAGCAACTGGTTTGTGCAGAAGAAGGCGGTCAGATAAACATAAAGGAACTGGCTGCCGATGCCGGATTGGAAATGCAGCAATTCAATCAGTGTTATGATAATAGGGAAACGGCAACAGAACTTGATGGATATATACAACAAGGTAAGGATGCCAATATATACGCAACGCCAACATTCTTTGTCAATGGCAAACCTGTGGTAGGGCCACAATCGCTTGTTGAATTTGAAAAAATAATAGACGAGGCAAATTAGATGACAAAAACACGTTACAAAGACGAGTTTCCATTATTCAAAGAAAATGAGGGGCTCGTGTATTTGGACAGTGCTTGTACGACCCTTAAGCCATCTAGAGTAATCGAAGCTGAAATGTCATACTATCGTGAATATGGAGCATGTGCAAGTAGAAGCTCACACAGACTCGGGCGCAAAACAAACGGAAAACTCGACGAGTGTCGTGAAACCGTTGCAAAATTCGTGGGTGCTGAAAGCGATGAGTTAGTTTGGACAAAAAACACAACAGAAGCGCTGAATATTATCGCGCATTCCATTGATGTTTCACATAGAAAAAAAGTAGTTACTACAGTGATGGAACATCATGCTGCGTTGCTTCCTTTTATGAAACTTAGGGATAGCGGGCTGATAGATCTTACAATTCTCGAATGCGATGCGAATGGCGAAATAGCCATGCAACAATGGGAAAAGGCAATAGATTCAGATACGAGATTGGTCGTGACAAATAACGGCAACAATACTACAGGACATGTCAATGATATCAAAAAAATCGGTAATCTCGCTCATGATAATGGGGCGCTTTTATGTGTCGATGGTGCACAAGGTGTACCTCATTCAAAAATCAGGTTTAAGGATTCGGGGGCCGATTTTCTCTGTTTTTCAGCGCATAAAATGCTCGGTCCTACCGGAATCGGTGCATTGGTGACAAAAAAAGAACTACTGAAAAAAATGGAACTGTTTGTTATCGGAGGCGGAACTGTAAAAACAGTTAAACTTGATAAAATAGAATATGATGAGGGCAATACCCGCTTTGAAGCAGGGATCCAAAATTATGCTGGCATATTTGGTTTTGCAGAAGCATGCAAATTCCTTAGTGAGATAAGTGATCTTGAAGCACAGGAACACAAACTTCGTGCAGTGCTGATAAAGGCAATTGATGGTGCAGGAGCCATAAGATATGGTGGTGATGGGAAAAATTATGCACCATTATGTTCATTTAATTTCAAAAACGCGAAAGCACACGAGGTTGGGCTTATGCTTGATAAGCAAGATATTGCAGTAAGAAGCGGATTCTTTTGTGCCCAACCTGCAATAGAAGCTCTTGGAGCAAAAGATGGTGCTGTCCGTGCAAGTTGTTATATCTATAATACTGAAGATGATGTCAAAAAGTTCGGGGAAGCATTGCAGAGACTTAAAACTATTTATGAATGAAAAATTTAGCAATGTAAATTCAAACATTATGCTTTAATACAATGAAAACGAACGGCGCATTCATAGGTTAGGTCCACTAATCAAACCGCGGAAATGAGGTGTGTTGGTTCTTGTTTATAAACAACTGATTGTTCTACTCATTATCATCTATGGAGGTGTGTTGGATGGAAGAACTTGAAGAAAAAATGAATTCACTTGTGGAATACCGTAATGCTCTTCGCGGAACTGATAAGGAAATCTTTGACAGGCTTGTGCATTATGCCAAGGGCCATGTTACGGCTTGTGGAAAGGCCAGCAATCTGACCATACTTGAGTCAATGTTGCTTGCAATTGTCATTGAACAGCAAAAAAAGATAGAAATGATCGGAGTTCATGCATGATATCTGTTCTTGATATCCAAGAAGCAATAAATTCATGAAGTAAGAGAAGTTGGAGATTATATTCTGTTCACCTCAATCCTTCAGTTCTCTATAAATACTAGGGGAGTCTGGGGGGAACATTGCCTAATTTGATAGGTCTGCCGTCAACCAGCCTCTGTCTGCCCCAGGGTGGAAAGTCCGCGTAAATGCTGACAGTTGACATTTTTCTGGAGTGACATGGTTTAAGGTTTATGGCTGGTCAAAACAGGGATTTCATCCTACGAAAGCAAAATTCCGTTCGATGGGTTACTGGGAACCGAAAACAGAACCATGTCACTCTACCCCACTCTTTTGGCGTTGTAGCTTGACTTCGCCACTTAACTTCTTCCAGTATTTCATCGTTTTTATTGTACTATAAAAAGTTAGCAGTTTTCATTGTACTATACAAAGTACGATGAAATTTTTGAAAGCTATCAAGCTTTCAATTC
>JAHJBM010000057.1 GCA_018813505.1 Microcaldota archaeon | reverse complement strand
CATGGGATTTCATTCTGTCACATATGGAGGACTTTTCGAGAGTTGGACAACTTTCTCATGTTCCTTTACAGGTGACACTACTCACGAAAAAATTACGAAGCTATTGATAATCAGGTTTCAGGGATAATTCGCATCAGGCTAAAGCTCACGCAATAATAACATATAAAAGGAGATATTACGAAACTACGAAATGTTGGATGGAACAGATTTGTAGAAGTACCTCAGATAATTGTGCTAGAGGATTATGAAATAGTTGGTCTGATAGGACATGCAACATTCTGTGGTCCAATGAACAAACGGTATTAGGATAGTAAGCGCATCTTGATTATTGACAAAAAACTAGTGAGGTAGGCATCTCAAAAAGCAAGATTCCTACGAAGATATGGAACAAAAATAATTAAGATGGATGTGGATGTTTATCAAAAGTTAAGGTGAACGTTATGAGTAAAAAACAAGAAGAGATATATTTAGAGAAAGAAGGGGATCGGTGGTATACACGAGGGGAACATTTGTTAAATAGCGAAGACTTATCAGAACATCATAAACATGAAATAGAAGCACACTTTAGGTATTTTGATAAAAATAAAATGGCCCCTAAAAGGATTTTAGAAGTTGGATGTAGTAATGGATATGCACTTAAAATCTATAAAGACAGATATAAGGATTCTGAATGTTTTGGTGTTGAACCGTCAAGTAAAGCGGTGAAAGAAGGAAACGAAAAATTTGAAGGTATCAAACTTTTTGTTGGTACTGGCAGTGATTTGAGTAGATTCACAGATGGCTATTTTGATATTGTACTAGTAAAGGGCGTTTTTTGCTGGATTGGGAGAGACACATTATTTAAATCACTTTCAGAGATTGACAGAGTATTGTGTAAAGATGGGCATTTAATAATTGGGGATTATCTGCCTGAGTATCAGATAAAAAATAGAAACCACCACCTGAAAGAAGAAGAGATATATTGCTTCAAAACAGACCATTCCAAGATTTTTCTTAGTAGTCACATATATACTCTGATGTATCGAGAAGTAGAATTCTGGGAAGATGGATACAAAGGAAAATTTGGGGATAACAGATATGAGATCACAATAATGAAAAAATCGTACAAAGATTATTACTACTGATAGCATGGAAGTGCAAGAAGCATTAATAAAAAGAAGGAGTATACGTCAATTCAAACAAGAGAGATTAGAAAGATCAGATTTAGAAAGTATTGCTAATGCTGGGCGACTTGCTCCGAACGCAAGTAATATGCAACCGCTGCATTTTATCATGATAGACAAACCGAGTGTTACGAAGGGCATAACCGGTAATATTGTTTGGGCAAAATATCTAAATGACTGGAATCCTCCAACAGATAAACTTCCTGTGGCATACATACTAATTCTTGTAGATACACGAATAACGAACACCAACTATGGATATGATGTCGGAATGGCAGCAGAGAATATTATGATATCCGCCATGGGTTTTGGAATTGGATCGTGTTGTATCGCATCAATAAACAGAAAAGAGATAGCAAGAATCCTAAAAATACCTAAAAGGTATGTAGTTACCCTCATGATAGCGCTTGGTTATCCGGCGGAAGAACCGCTAATTACTGATGCAAAACATAGCATTACGTATTATAGGGATGAAAAAGGCACTTTGCACGTACCAAAAAGAAAAGGGACTATCCATTCAATACCCCATAACTTGGAAGAGTAGCTAATTTCGTATAATTTTACCTCTGTTATTTGTCTTACCCAAATGTTCGGCGAATTGAAATTCCAAATCAGAATCTATATCAACGGATTCTTCATGCGGGATGATGAACATCTTCGGTTTTTCGCCTATTCTGCATTTTGTTTTCAAAAGCGCGTCCCGGGTTATACCATAAAGTCCTGTTGATTCTTTTACGACATGTTCTGCATCCTGCGAACGAGGAAGCTCTTTTGGCTTGTAATTTACCGGCTTGCCTCTGAACCAGAACCAGCCGCATTCATCCGTTGCTGTGAAAATTGAATCGTGATCCTTGCTCTGCTTAAGCGTGTTAACGCATTGTGCAATTGATTCAGCGGTAAGCATAGGTGCAGTTGCAAACAGCTGGAAAAGGAAGTCGCCTTTTTTTACCTGCCCATAATCATAGACCAAAAGGTGGTTACCATTGATATTGTCCCCAGTCATGTGTTCCGGACGGTCGATGATTTTTGCACCGACACTGCTGGAGAACTCTTTTATCTCATCACTATCAGTGTCTACATAAACCTCATCAAATGCCTTGGAATGTATTGCGCTTGTAATTATGTATTTGTACAGCGGATGCCCGCAAAATAGTTTGAAATTTTTTCCATGAACCCTCTTGCTCACAGTTTTTATCGGTATGAAACATATCGCACTGGTCATTTGTTCCCTCCTGTTCTGAAACATTGATGCAAATAATTAAAAAATCCATTTTCAGCTTCCTTTCCATAATGATACTTGGACCAGTCTGAAGAAGGAATGTACTTGGCATCTGTTTTAGTAAGGATTTTGGATAAACAATCGCCCAAAATGTTATCACCGTTGATATAATAAACAGGATAAGGACGAAAAGTATTTTTGTGCATTTCTATTGCATCGAAGTGTTTATACCTGTCCCACTTATCGAACAGGATGACTGGAATTTCATTTATTACTGCCTCTTCAATTGTAGTGGACGAGAAACTCACCAGGAAATCCGCCTTTGAAAGGGAATTATATATTGAAGCAGAATAAACAATTGTATAGCAGTGCGACTTTGGAAGCAGAACTTCCAGTTCTCCTTTTTTGAACAGATGTTTCCAAACAGGATGCAAATGAATGATAAGATGAGAGTTGCCGGCATTTTCAACTGATGAGATTAGATCCCTGATAGAGCTTACAAATTCATCGTTGGTTTCTACCCCCCAAAACTTGGTTGAAAACCTGGTCTTGAGGGTCACTGCATGAACAAGAATTTTCAATTTTGATGTTTTTTTCCGTTTTATATCATTTCGAAAAAGCAGCGGACCGGTTATAATATCATTGGAAATATGCTCGTAATGATTAAGAAATTTTTCAGCAGATGGAGTTTGTACCGCAACTGAAGGATAGCGATTGAGGATAACGGCTGTTCCAATATTGTAATTTACAATCTCATCAATTTTATTATACGGAGGAACGACAGTCCCATGAGAGATGCAGAGGGCTTCGAGATTATTTATTCTGCAGATTTCCCCCAAGACATATGTGAGATTTTTACTGGCGTAAGACAATGTAAGCTCTGGTTTTTGCAATTTTATGATATGAGAAAGTCTGGTGCTTTTGTCAACCAATTGAATAATTGAGAGGTTTGTTCCATATATGATCTTCGATTCGAGAAGATCAAAAAAATTTAAACTACGATACTCGAAAAGATTCTTATTTTTACGTAAAAATGCTAAAATAGAGTCGAGATCATCTGTGATATTCGAATATTGTAACTCGGCAACAACAGAATCAAGATTTATGAATTCGTCGATTCCTTTGGCTAACCGGTAATATAATTTATGATAAAATTCTAATTTACCTTCATGAACATAGACTGCGATTACATCAGGGATGTCTGATTTTATTTTCTTTATCACGCGGTCAAGACCGTATGCACATGAAGACACAAGAAGAAGCTTGTTGTGATTTTTAGGTGGAGGCCGAACTCCTGCATGATGGTTAGTTTTTAGCTTTGGAGAATATTGATTTTCTAAAGTGAATGGAATTGAAAAAATTTCAACACCATATTTTTTAGCTGTTCTTTCGCAAATTTCTGCAAGATACCTTTCCCTAGAGTTGATAAAATGCCCGGAAGAATCACGTAAATCAGGCCGGCAGAAGAATAATTTATCAACATTTTGAGAAATTAATATGTTCGATACTATTTCTGTCAGATATAGGATATGGTTGCAAAAATAACGAACATAGTATATGTATGAATCTTTGTAACCCTCAATATCCTCAGGATTGTTAGGAAAATTAAGATTTTCTTCCATGAAAGAGACGAACGCTTGAGATTTCAATAAACATGATTTATGCGAATTGTTATTAAAATAAGGTAATGTGGTCTCAAAATCAATATTGTTTTTAGTCAGGAATATTTGTACCTCCAACGATAAACAAACGATCTTGAAATCTTTGATGTTTAAGTTATTGATCTTAAGATAATCAAGAAAGACCAGTGTTTCATCTACGAATTCCAGAAGCACAATATTCATCAACTACACCAGTACGGAGCATTTTTCTTAATCGACTCAGTGCCTTCATGTCCAGGTATGGATCACATTCATAACGAATGTATCTGTCCAAGTAGGCTTTGAACTGTTCATCATTGACTTTGTATGCCCAATATTTAAACAACCTCTTTAATTCATTATAACTCCCTGCAACAAGATTTGGGAATTGATTATAATAGAAGGTATCTGCGCCATAAGTGTTGTTAGGATCGTAATAAATTGCCCTTTTTCCAGCTCCTAAAGCTTCTATAGTCGTAGATGAAAAAGGAGCTGTGATAACGAAATCTGAATATGCAATTACTTCTGGAGCGGATATCCCTTCGCGGCTATATTTATAAAAAACAAGCCCGCGTTCATGATTCTGGATCTTATCGTATAATGATGAAAGTGCCGGAGTGTATTCACTGCGCTGTTTTTTTGCTTTTAGAATCATTGCAGTATCTGGGAATTCATCAAGCAGTTTCAACACGTCGCCAAGGAATTTTTTACCGTCGTTAAAATCAAGTGGGTCTATGTCCCGGTATTCGAAATTGGTGTCGAACACGCCAATGATTTTTTTATCAAAAAATCCTTTTTTTTCAAGAATTTTTTTTAGAGGTGTTTTAAGCCTTTCGAGCTTGATTTCTTGATCTACCTGGGAGAATAGTATGCCATTATTGATATAGCAATCAATGGAATTTTTATGGTGTTTTGTTAGTTCTGAGACCTTGTTCCCATAAAAAACCCCGATGTCATAATGCATCATAGTGTAGGTTGGATTAACCGCATTGATCCGATCACAAACGACATCATATTCAAGGGCTGTGTTGAAATCAGGGTAAGTGTACCATGTCTTCACGCCGTGCTTTCTTAGGACAAGAATCTTGGATACGTTGTCTGGAAGATACCACCGAATATAGTTCCTGAATTGAAAATTTTCACAAATTATATTCCATAAGACAAAATCTGACATGGCTTTGGCATTTGTATATAGAAGGATCTCAGGTTCACAAATATTAAGAAAAGATTTGCATATCGCAGGGATGAGACGAACAAAAAGAAAGTTCAACTTCCACCAACTGATTGGAAGCCTAGAATCATTAACAAGAGTAAAGATACAATTCTCTTTTTTGTAATCGTTGACATTCACTTTTTTAGGAGATTCGTCAAGGAACAGAACTTCTTTCTTGGGAAGTTCCTGATCATCTAGCATAATTATCTCTGTGTAATAATTCATCGAAAATATTGGCATTGGATGGTTAATGTTTATGGCAACTGGAAATTGTGTTTTCTTTATATTTAAACTGATACTGCCAATTTTTTTGAGCAGAAGATAAAATGGATGAAATAGATAAAGTAGTTTCTTCAGAGAACCCACAACAGTGGAGATAATGCTGTTTGTCTTAATAAATTGGATTTCAGACTTGAGATCAGTATAGGAATTACTGTAAAAATGTAGATCATCTGAAGAATAAAAAAAACATTTTGAACATTTGGAATTCGACTGCAACGTATTGACAATAAATGCATTTAGACATGCCCTGGCAAATTTTTGAAAAACAGCATAGCGGTACATGTCCACTATTTTATCATCACCAAAAAGAGTTATGGAATTCTTGATAATTCTTGATTGTGAAAAATGTTTATCAAAGACAGCATCGAACTTGGAGTGTGCATATCTCCATGCAAGAAGAGCCACTTGATATGATACAACCCCACACCAGATGTGAATCAATCTCCTATCATTTAGATATATTGACAACTTTTTTTCAAGATCGGGTGGGATTTCTCCAAAAAAATAAACGATGTCGCCACGATCGATGTGATACCTTATCTTAGGCAGTATATGCGAATCCAACTTTTCAAAAACTACCAATGAACCAGCATGCATATGTAGTAGTGATCATAAGATAGTTTTTATAGGTATTCAGACATTAACGAGTTATGAGTTTTCTAGTTATTGGCGCCTCCGGCCTCGTAGGCTACGAATTTTACAGGCAAAAGAAAAAGGAGAAAGAATGGCATTTTACATACAACACAAACAAAATGGATGCGAATGGTTTCGTACATTTGGATGCTGAAAATCAGACAGAGATTGACACATTATTCTCGAAGATAAAACCAGACGTGGCTATATTCCCGGCAGCAATGCCCAACGTGAACAAATGCGAGACCGAGCCAGAGGAAGCTGAAAAACTCAATCTGGGAATCCTAAAAAACGTGCTTGAAGCAATGAAAAAGCACGGCGGCAGGAAGATTGTTTTCTTTTCCACCGATTATCTTTTCGACGGCAAGGACGGCCCGTATTCAGAGGATGCTCCGGTGAAACCGCTGAACGAATATGGCAGAATCAAATTGAAATGCGAGGAAGCGATAAAACAATCAGGACTGGAATACCTGATCATAAGAACCACCGGCATTTTCGGATGGGAGAAAAACAGGAAGAATTTCCTTTACAGGGTTCTTGATAATCTTTCGCAGGGGAAGAAACTTGAATTGCCAGATGATCAGTATGCCACGCCAGTCTATGTAAAAGATCTTGCTGCTGCAACGCTGAAACTGCTTGAACTGGACAAAAACGGCGTTTATAACGTCTGTGGTCCTGATTTCCTGAATAGGGTGGAACTCGCGAATTTGTTTGCAGATGCCTTTGATCTGGACAAAACCTTGATTAGCGGAAAGAAAACGTCTGAATTCCAGAATGTTGCACCAAGGCCGTTGAGATGCGGGCTAAAGATAGATAAGATAACTGCCCTTGGCATAAGAATGATGAGAATAAAGGAAGCACTTGTAGATATGAAAAAGAACAAGGAAAAAGACGATGCTTATCCAGAGCCTGGATAATATCAGGACTCGAGACACCAGACACAAGACAGTGTTTACCTATGCTTTAATTTCCAATCATATGGAATGTCTTTAGTAAACGGGTCTTTTCTCATTATTTCATCAGAAGAATGCGGAAGACTCGCACAGTTCGCAACTATTGCTTCTTTTGTTCCTAACCCCATGAAACCATTCCAGACCATTGGCGGAACTTTCACAAGGCAATAATTATCCTCACCCATGCAAATTTCCATTAGCTCGCCTTTTGTCTTGGAATTTTCGCGGTCGTCATAAAGCACGAATTTGATCATGCCATTTACGACCGCATAGTTAAGCTCCATTTCTTTGTGGATGTGCCATCCTTTTATCACACTAGGATAAACTGTAGAAAAATAGATTTCGCCGAATTTGTTGAAATGCTTGTCATTGCATTTTAGCATGTGCATTATTTTTCCGCGCTCGTCGCATATTTTCTTTAACTGAATTACTTCAACGCCTTCAATCATATATAACACCAATCTTCAATCATAGATAATGTCAGAGTTATTTCGAAAAATAATTATGATACCATTCAGCCGTTTCCTTCAGCCCATCATCAATACCCCATTCGCTTTTCCATCCAAGTATTTTTTTTGCCTTTGAAGCATCAAGATGCTGATTTTTTATCTCGTTAGTGGCCTTGTTCTGCACCACAGGGTTGAGATTTTCCTTTCCGCACGCTTTCAGGATTTTACCAACCATCTGCAATACAGTCAACTGAATTTCGTTGCTGAAATTGAATGCCTCGCCATGGAACTGTTTTTCCGCAGTCGCTTTTGCAAGTACCTTGTATGCACTGACTGCATCTTTGACATAGATATAATCGCGAATATAAGTGCCGTCGCTGCGTATTGTCGGTGCTTCATCTGCATATGCACTTTTCAAAGTACCAGGAACAATCCTGCTGAAATTCAAATCACCACCGCCAAAGAAATTGCCGCAACGTGAGATTGATAATGGAAGAGAATATGTTTTGCCATAACATTGGGAGATGAGATCTGCACAGCTTTTCGAAGCATCATATGGATTTGTACCCATCATTGGACTTGCTTCTGTATATGGAAGCTTTTCCTGATCACCATATGCCTTATCGCTTGAAGCAACTACAATCGATTTAACCAGAGAATCATGAACACGGCATGCTTCAAGCACATTCCATGTGCCTTTGATATTACTTTCAAACGTGCCAAGTGGCGAACGTTTTGCTGTGCCAACAATTGCTTGTGCACCGAGATGAATGACTATTTCTGGTTCGTATTCATTAATGACGCGCTCGACTGACGGGTAATCGACAAGATCTCCGTTTGCTAGATTTACCTTATCGCAGATTTTTTCTGTGAAAAATCTTGAGTCAGGGATATGATCGCGGATTAAACAGGTGACGTCTGAACCGCAATTGAGCAGGTCTTCCACCAGCCATGGACCTATCAGACCGGTGGCACCAGTAATAAGAATACGTTTTGAATCAAAATAATCTTTATTGTTTTTCATAATATCACCAATGGCATCATGTGCGCATCAAACATGTGCTCACCACTTTTTCCAGGGTACTTTGCCGGAATTCCAGAGCTTGTCAAGATCAAGATAATCCTTATAGGTATCCATTGAATGCCAGAATCCCTCGTGTTTGTACATCGAAAATTGCTTGTCTAAGACGAGTTTTGAAAACGGATTTGCCTCAAGAATGCAATTGTCGGTTGTATCAAGATAATCGAACAACTTTTTCTGGAATGCAAAGAAACCGCCATTTACAAAATCATAAAGCACGGGTTTTTCAACGAATTTCTCTATCATACCGTTATCCCCGCTTTTCACAAGACCCCATTTGGAATGAGGATGAACTGCAGTAAGTGTTGCAACAGTGTTCTGTTTTTTGTGGAATGACGCAAGTTTGCCTATATCGACATCACAAACCGCATCACCATAGGTGGCGAAAAAGCTGTCGGTGTCAACATATCTCTCGGCTTTTTTGATTCTTGCGCCGGTCATCGCATTCTCGCCTGTTTCAGCAAATGTGATGTTCCAGTCTTGCATATCCTTATCCTTGTATTCGTAGATTGTTTTTTCACCGGTCCGCGTATTTAGGGAGAAATCATTGCGATGAAGGAAAAAATCCTTTATCACCTCGCCCTTGTACCCCAAACACAGGACAAAATCATTGAATCCGTAATGAGAATAAATCTTCATGATATGCCATAAAATCGGCATGTCACCTATGGTTACCATTGGCTTTGGCTTTGT
>JAHJBM010000056.1 GCA_018813505.1 Microcaldota archaeon | reverse complement strand
GAGGTTTTTCTTGGCTTATCATTGACCTTTGTCATGCTATCGTCTTGGTTTAACCTTTGTTGACCTGCCAATGCCATTTTATTCATAATTAGTCCACCCCCCACCGGTATGCTGTTGTTCTGCTTTATATAATTTTCTGCTATTTTCTCGTGAAGATGTACATCTAGCTTGGTCTTTGATAGTTATTTGGAATCAAATCTCAACACTTTATTTATCAAGATTTCTCGACATAGCTGACATTCATCAGAACGCCAGTCCGATGTATTTTTACCACATAATAATGATCTGCGCTATTCGAATTCCATTTCACGGTCCAGGAATTTGCATCTTCAGTTAATGTCGAAATTGCATTGGCATACAATGCAAGGTAGGAATTTACATCCCCAGTCCCTTTGAATGTGTGCGACGCAATAATCGCTTCTTCAGGGAACGCAATGGTACATAACCCAGCAGTGCAAACTTCACAATGATTTGTTATAACTTCTGGTGTCTGTGGAACAAAGTTTTGAGCAGGATAATTATAGAAAATGTGTGATCTTCTCGGGCATGCGGTATCCTGATCCTGAGTAACCTTTGTCTTTAATTCAAAATACTTTGATCCGAATTCATTATGTTCCTCAAGAATAGACATTATTTCTAGATCAGCAGATGGATATTTAGCTCTTAGATCCTCGATCACAAAGTTGCTGGCATCGGCTTCTTCAATATCAACATGAAAGAACTCGACCAGCTTAACTAACACTGCTATAACAAGTACAAGTAAAATGATCAGGAGAATTTCGCGCCTAATGGCCATGTCTTTATTACCCAGCCAAGATTTTTATTCCTTATCTTGGGAAAACGAGAGAATAGCTTGGGCTATATCCCCGTCGGATGCAATTAATGCAGCCTTGGCCCCTTCTTCTGAACAACCAGTCTGCTCAATAATCATTTTTATGTCATTCTCTGATGATTTTTCCTCTTTGCTAATTTCACCAGCCACCTGAAAGGAGATCTGACCTTGCATAGTAATCTTAGTAACCTGAGGATCTGATACTATAAATCGTTCAGTAGGAGTTTCGATAATTACACTGATGGCACCCATATTTTCAGATTTGATGCCCATCTGTCGCATCATTGCTTCCATCTTTCGGGGATCTACCCCACCGGGAATCATGTAGATCACTTAAATGTTTCAGTTCTCTCGGATTTTCTTACTTCAACACGTCGCATCTTAGTAATTTGTTTTAATCTTGAGAACACTTTTGATGATAATCTTCCGTAAATAACATCCTGAATTGCTTCATCAAAGCCTTTTGATGCAATATAATTTTTGCATTCTTCTACTATAAGTGCTCTGAGATTTCTTTTAGTATTTGCACTGACACCCGCACCAGTAACTGCAATGATCTTCAGACGAATGCCTTCATTATCTTTTGTTTCACCATCTACAACCTGATGTATCAAAGACTTGCCCCGTCTGGCGAATGTTCTCATAAATGATGATGAGATTTCATGACCAAGAAGAACACTATTGGCTTCCGTACCAGAAACGCCTTTGATCCTGAAACGTAGAGTTGTAAACATACTGAGTTGCGATGACCCACCAGAAATACCAACTTCGTGTAAACTTACCCTAACAATTCTGTCCATGAGCAGTTTATCATCAGAAGCAATAACTTCGCAGAGCTTCCTGGATTCAAAAATCGCAGGAGCCAAGACATTATACCATTTTTTTGATTTCCATTTATCGACTGTTTTAACTTTCTTTCCTGCCAGATAATCACCATCACTTTACAAGTAGTGTTGCTTTTTCACGGTTGTATCTCCAACCAGTTGGGATTTTCCCTTTTGATGCGTAATACTTAGTCAACCTGTGTATCTTGGATTCTACATGACCGAGTTTTACCTCATTATGAGTATCATTCTTAATATTCTTTAGATGTCCGTTAATACGAACGGCCTTCTTGATAAGATCAAGAAGATCGTCAGGATATTCATAATTTATACCTTCGGATTTGAGAAAGACAACAAGAGACGCACCTAAAACTGCCCTTAGGTTAGGAACTCCATATTGGTCTCTAAGTATAGCACCAATTTTTGCTGATTGTACACCTTCACGTGCCATTTTCAATATGACTTCCGTTACTTCGGCCTTCTTTTTATCTACCCATTTCGGGGCAGTTTTACTTTTTGGCCTTTTTGTACCTGATTTGCCTTTTTTCTTTGAGTGCAATCTTGCCATTAATACACCTTATACATAGATTACCTTCTGAGTTTTAAACTCTTAGAGAATTCAAGAAGTGATTTATATCTATGAGATAGCTTGTTTTTTAATTCTATGCTTTCAGCAAATGTCTGTTCTCCGCCGTCAGGAATAAAAATCGAATCAAAACCAAACCCAGATTTACCTCGAATACTCTCTGAAATGCGACCATAACATTTCCCATGAGCCACAGTGGTACCGTTGGTGTCATGATAAGCTATACACGTATCAAATAAGGCCGCTCTGTTTGGTTCACCTTCCATGAGCTTAATTATGCCTTCATTTCCAAGCTTTTTCAGCATAACTGCAGAATATGTACCTGGAAAGCCATTCCATTTTTCAATAAATAGACCAGTATCTTCGACAAAAACAGGTTCTTTGAGTCGCTTATAGGCAAATTTTACCGCATCCCTCGCAACTTCCTCTATGCTATCTGACCGAATTTCGTTATAAACAAACGGAAAATGTTTTACCTTTATTCCGATTTCTTTCAATATCTTGGTTGCCTCACCAAGTTTCCCCAAATTAGTAGTTGCAAAGAAAATCTCCATGTAAAAGATAGAGAAAGAGTGCTTAAATAGTTACCTGAGAAACGTTAGTAGCGCATGGTATGCCTAATACAAAAACTTTTGTAGTTTGCTATAAAACACTTTAGATTGAATTATAATCCCTAGTTCATTATAGAATATTGTGGATTATAACAATAGTAATAATGTCAAATTATTTTGTACAGGGTGTTGAATTGAAAGATAAACTAGAAGAAAATGAAACGAAGACTGAGGATAAACAAATGGAGCAACCGCAAGCTGAAAAACAAGGTAAACCAGATAATGCAATGTCAGATGCAATTAAGGAATTAGAAAAAGCGATATTTGCAATAAAATTTTATCCAGTTGCAGTAGACAAAAAAACAAAGAACGAAGCGATTGAAAAACTTACAAAAATGTATGAAAAAGGAAATGAAACCATAAGACAACTCATGCTTTTTATGATACATGAGAACCTTACTGAAAGCCTAAATCTGAAAATGATGCATAACAGTGAGTATTTCCGCTTTAAGAAGCCAAAGGCAGAGGCTGCAGAAGTAAGAATGAGTGTTTACAGAGCGATGTTCAATTATACCACATCCATAGAAGGCATAATTGCACTTATAAGATTCCTTGGTGAGCTGAAAGGCAGTGATGATGCAGCAAAACTGCTTACTTATCATTTCTCCCATCTTTCATTCTATGAAAATGAAGCAACCCATATTATACGGGCAGCGATAGTAGAGGCACTTGGTAAATGCGATTCGAAATATGCACTCGACGCACTTCTCGAGTATGCACGGTATACCGATACTGAGAAAACGTATCATAGGATAGTTAGTGCGCTAACAGAATGGGAAGGTAAACTTGATTCAGTTAAAATGAAAAAACCAGAACGTGAAGAACTCAAAGCAAAGCTTAAGGAAGTTGTTACCCGAGAATTTACCGGAAGCAGGAGTCATTATGGATAGGGGGCGTTTGCAGTTTCCGGTTTCCAGTTCCCGGCAATCGGTTTCTAGTTCTGAGTTTTCGGTTTTGAATGGAAATGATATTAAACTTAAAAATGGAAAAATCGCAAATGTAACTTTTCTTAACAAAAATGATAATACAAAGGAACTGCTCACGTTCATCAATAGTATGATTGCCGAGCAGGTGCATATTATATATGATAAAAAATTTACAATAGAAGAAGAGAGGAAATGGAAAAAAAAGAGGTTAGAACTACAAAAGAAGAAATGCGGGATTGAACTCGTAGCTAGAATTAATGGAAACATAGTAGGTACAACCACGGCACAAAAAGGCAAATACAAAGAAAGAGGAAATGTAGTACTTGGAATTGCAATATCAAAAGAATTTCGAGGGATCGGACTTGGAAAAGAATTGCTAAGTCTGAATATACAAATTGTCAAAAAATTATTCAAACCAAAAAATATTTACCTTAGCGTATTTGCAAACAATAAACCGGCATAGAAACTTTACAAAAAACTCGGATTCAAAGAGTTTGCAAGATATCCAAAATGGTTTCTCCACAAAGGTAAATATGTTGATAGTATAATAATGAAACTTTAGCATATTGATTCGCTTTTAGAAGAGATGTTTTATCATACATGCTCGAACTCAAGCTGGGTTCTGCACTGAGGATCTTCCTGCACAAAACCTGAAAGCAGCAATTTGAAATAACCAAGAATCGGAATCCTCATAATCACCCTGCCTTTCACGAGTTCTTCTGGTATTGGATGGTTTGTCATCTTCAAATTATAATCATAGACCTGCAGATCAAGTATCGGATTATTGTCACCGCGCGTAAGGTAATAGGATTTGTCTTCACTCACCACGTTTATCCTAAATAATGCCCGGTGAACAATGTCGCCAACCATCGAATAGTAATCTGATTTTGGTGCAGAATAAACAATGGTGTCGTGAGAGAAATTTGTAAAATATTGATTTCCCCTGAACCAAATCGAGCTTACACAAGGTTGGTAGAGCTGTTGGGTATCAATAGTTATAGGACAGTATTGATATTGATAGGTGAACGCACCCTTTTTCTCTGTAACCTGATCAGGGGTTTCCATAAATGACGTACATACGTCAGACTGAAGACCCTTCATTTTGTTATACAAACAATAGGAAAATAACGATCCGTTGATCGAAATTTCGCCATCTGGATATGTAATAATCGCATTATTATTAAGAGAATCAAGTTCTTGACGAGTCATATCGATTTCATAGGCAACTGCAGGTGCTCCTTGGATAATTACAAAATCACCCCGCTGTAGATTTGGAAGCATACTACACGAGACAACTGCTGAAATCGGAGAACTGGTATTGAGAAGAAATGACGCCACATACCAAAGTGCTACTGCAACTGCAAGTGCAATAACAGTATCAACAATCTCGTGTTTCCACCCATGTTTTTGTGCGCCATCCTTGACCTCCAGACCCACAAAAAAGAATATCTCAACCACAACAAAAAGACCGATTAACAACGGTACGAATGAATATGGATTGTTCGGATTGCCAAGTAATGCATTTGTTATAAGATAAAGTGCTAGTGTCGCAAATAGAATGATCAGTTGATTTGGAAGTTTCTTGAAATCTTTGAAATCAGGAAGTTGCAACTGTTTGAGCATGATACCAAACCAGTTATTTTACAATGCTCATGAATTGATCCTTGAAATCAGAAACGTCTTTTTTGACATCTTGTAATTTTTCGAGTAATAATTTGCTAGCATCTACACTTTTTGTCTTCAGAATCAGTTTTGGATGTGCTATAAGTGGATGTTCAACCTTATATGCAGCGAATTCAACGTTTTTATCGCTGTTCAGTTTTTCAACTAGCATCTGTGGCAATGATGAATCGCCATTAACAAATTCCAATTCCAGCATATTCTTCTCATTAACTATAATATTAACTTCCATAATCATCAACCAAACCTATGACGTATATTCCTCGGCAGGAATTTTCCGGTTTTCCTTCCATTCGCAAGTACTACAAATGAATACCGCTCCTTTTAAATCCATTCTCTTCCTGCAGCGAGGACAGAATACTGCTAAAAATCCGTATTGTGGACCTTTAATACTGATGTCGATATCTGTCTCTGATAACCCCACGATTTGAGCACGGATGATATCACCTATCTTGACCTCGTGTCTAAGATCCTCTACAAATCCTTTTTTTCCAAGCTCCCGTACATGAAGCACAGAAGTAAACTCCATAGAGCTACCTAAAACTTCCGCCTGTTTTATAGGAATGCAAACTGCAATCGCCTTCATTGGCATGGTTTTTATCACAATGCAGTAAACTTCCATGCCAACCTTAGGTTGTGTGAAATGTCGGTCCTTTTTCACTGAAATCTTACCACTGGAGATTTCATTTTCACCAACAACTGCAGAAAAAATATCGTCATTATTAACATAGGTGTTGTCACCGGATTCGATCTCTTCACAACTGAAAAGGTAGTCTCCAGGGAAAACTAGTTTTTGGTTTGTCATTATAAATCAACTCACTCGTAAACAGGATTGCAGTGATATTACTCGGTATTAAACTGCAACAAAACTATAAGGAGAAGAGTTTTTAAATAACGCCGACGCATAAAATTGCGTGAAAAGACCGATATTAGTACTGTGTATAGACAGGGATAATGACCTTTACGAAAAGGCAGCGGTTAGTGGCCCACTCATAGGTCGTGATAGAAACATCAAAGGCGCACTCGCATTGTCCCTCGCAGATCCTGAAGATCCTGACTCAAACGCAATATATTATGCAGTAAAGGCATATGACCAAATGAGAAAGGATGGCTATAATGTAGAAGTTGCCACACTCACAGGACACAAAAACCTTGGATATACTGCAGATAAGGAGATAAGTGCACAGCTTGATAAGATAATGGTTGAAATAAACCCAGAATCATGCATACTTATATCAGACGGAGCATCTGATGAAGAAATAATACCAATAGTCAAATCAAGGGTCAAGATAAATTCGACAAAGATAGTCTACATAAAACAGGCAAAGGAACTCGAACAGACATATTTTGTCCTTCTGGAAAAATTACGCGACCCGTATTTTGCAAAGATCCTAATAGGAATACCGGCAGCGCTGATACTTCTTATATCGCTTTCTAGTTATCTTGGACTTGGATGGCAACCAGTTGGAATAGTAATCGGCATATATCTGATGCTAAGAATGTTTGGAGTCGAAGAAGCCCTGATGAAAATGATAAAGGACTTTAGGTTTTCGTTTGAACGTACAAGCTGGATAGGTTATATAGGTGCTTTTGCCATCTTTGGCATAGCACTTTTTGTCGGGTACCAGACAGCCCAAAAAGGACTGATAATGAATCTTTCAAATGAAAAACTCGTATCATACGTAACTGGCAACACCATATGGGTTGCTTTTATAGGACTATTGCTAATTATGGTGAGCAAGGGTATAGATGCGATAATGGAGAAGAGAAAATATACAGTAACGAATTATATACTCTATTCTGCCGCAGCCGCGCTTGCAACATTTGTAATCCTGATAGGCAGCATGTGGATAGTGAATCTGAATGAACCATATGTGGATTTTGGCACGTTCCTTGGGAGTATAATACTGGCTCTGTTCCTAGGGTATGTGGTAACTATGATCATAAGCTGGTATCGTAAGGAGATACTCGTTGAAATGAAAATAGAAGGCAAAGAGGCCATATCAGAGCACGGCACATATCTTGGAAAGATAGTTGGCATAGACGTACGTAAGGGCAAGATAATCATACAGACGATATTTGAAAAAAGATATTCGCTTCCGATATCGGCCATAGCATCAGTTGATGAAAACGTGATCGTGAAGTCGGATTGATTAGATGAAAGCATCCCAAAATAATGAATTTGGCGAGATAGTAACAGATCGCGATATAACTGAGATTACAAAACAGATTAGAAAACTTTCTCCTGAAAAGATAGACGAATTGTAGTACCGACGCTGATATATAATAATTGAACTGGAACATGATAAGAAAGCACTTGAACAATTGAATATTGGAATGATTATCAAGAGTTTCAATGGTGCGAAGAGAATAGTTTGGAATCTAGTTCAAGAGACATATATTGAAGAAATAATACCCCATATTATTGATTTGGAAAAAGAATGAAGTGATTGATAAAAGGATATCCAACGCGCAATGGGCATCCGAATTATGACAATGCTTGGCGCACGAGTTTTATAGATAGTTTTGTAATGTGACCAGGTCTAACAAGCAAATCTTTTCTGAATTCTCGTCTCGCTAATCTTCTTGCAACTGCGCTAAGTGCTCCAACTCCAAGATCTGAAGAATCATTGGTCGATATTTCAGTTGTTAGTGGATTTTTTGGATCGACATCAAAACCAATCAAATCAGGCTTTGGATTGTGGTCAGCATGCATTTCAAGAATAAATCCGCCATCCATACCTGAAACTCTTTCCTGGAAAGCAGATGAAAGTTCGCGATTGATAGAATCCGGAACATTAATCTCTCCCAATGATGGATGAAACTGCCCGTTATCTCCTTTGACTTCTGTGCGGACAAATGAATCTACTGCTGTTCCATTTAGATCAAAGGTCTTTCTAAGAATGAAAATATTTGTTGCCTGATCTACTTTTGCCTTAACCCGTTCTGCATCTAGAATACCCGAGGTTGAAAGTTCAGCCAAACTGTGTGTTCTGATGATAAGCGTTCCTTCGGTTTGTAGTTCAAAGCCAAATTCCTTTATCTGATCCTCAAATCTTGAAGTTCTGGAAAATTCTTCAGGTATTGAAATCAGTAATGCACCATTATCTACAAGAATTTTATTTGCTTCGTTTAGTGCATTGATTAACGCCTCATTACCGATACGATGACAAAATTGCATTAGAGCAATTGTATCGTATTTATGATCAGTATCAATTTTAGTATCAAGTTTGAATTCGCCATTCTTAAGTCCGTGTGCCCGCATATAAGATGGGTGAATATCAATACCGAGCATTTCGGCTGCCCGTAAAAGCGGCTCAGGATAAAGAGAGATTTGGAGGATTTTCTTTTCAGTGAAAAGTTCTTTGAACTGTTTAAGCAGGCCAATAGCTTCCCTGAAGATACGTGTGTGAGTCAATCTGCGTTGCACACTGGCAACAATCGCAGGAGAAGGATTATCAAGTTCTGCGTCATGGACATTGATTTGGTCTTCTGTTAGGCCTTTCTTTGCATATAGTGCTTTTCTAAGATCTGGATTTTCTTTTAATCGACCATAAATAAGATTTGTTGAATGATGTATTGGACCACCATTCTTTTTAGCTAAGTTAGCACCAGTTGGAATCCCAGGATAATTTATAATTGCATCTAATATTTGTGCATCTAAACGTTTGCACACTGCAGTATAAACAGACGGGGATGTTAGTTTAAGAACTCGAATCTTTGAGATGATTTGTATAAACGCTTCGTCACTGCAGGTAGAAACAAAGTTAATGCCTCTGGATTCCAACGCTTGTTGAAGAGCCGCGTTGGTGTTGAGCCGATTTAATATGAGATTATTGCAGTATGGAAGATGGTTGTCACCGTATTTACTTAGATTACCTGCAGTCGGAATATCTGGATGGAAATTAATCGCGTCCAATATACGTTGATCAATGCGCTTATTCCTAACTTCAAGAATTTCACCAGTCACCTTATCAAATCGACCCTGGTTAAGATATAGATCAAATGTTTCTACCGTACACGTAGTAATAAATTCAATGCCTCTGGATTCTAAAGCTTGTTGAAGACGTGGATTTGCATTTAATCTTTTTAGTATTGTTGCACCATCCTGCGGAACATTACCACCGCGGATTTTGGATAGATTAAATGCAGTTGGAACCCCTTCATAAAAGGATATTGCAACAAGAAGTTGTTCATCTAAACGATTATGGATGGCCTCGAGAACAACGCCAGATGCAGTGACCCATGCATGACGTGCGAGATTATCAGCGAATACTGCATCATCACACCCGATAACAAATTCAATACTGTGTAATTCCAAGGCATCAGAAAGAGCAGGGTTAGAAGTCAATCTGGATTTTATAGTTTCTCCTTTTAGAACAACAGGACCACCCCCAACCTTGCTAAGGGTGTGTGCAGTCGGAATACCCGCGTAAGACTGGATAGCTAGAAGTATTTCTGCATCTATTTTAGAATAGTCTTTAGGCATAATAACGTTATAATAAGTATATAAAAGAGGTTATAAAGGTTCCGTTGTAGGCAAAACGTATACTGCAACTACCCCCCTTCCTTAATCCCCATCTTTTTGAGAAGTGCAGACTTTTTAGGACCATCTTCAAGCGCATGGCTCAGCACTTCAACAAGATTACTAACTTCTACAACCTCGACCTTACCCTTGTTATCCTTTAGGTAAACATCCGGACCATTGGCCTTTGGAATCAACACCTTTTTTATGCCAGCTTCAATTGCTGCTTCTATTTTGGATGTAACTCCGCCCACAGGCATTACCCTGCCACGAACATCAAGCGAGCCGGTCATGGCAACACCCTGGTAAACAGGAATGTTTGCAATTGCTGAAATGACTGCAACTGCCGTTGATATTGAAGCGCTGTCACCTTCCACACCTTCATAAGTTTGTATAAATTGAATGTGGAGATCTGTTTTGGCTATTGCAGTTCCAATATATTTCTTGAATATTGCAGAAACATTATCCACTGCTTCTTTTGCGATTACACCAAGTTTTCCTGTGGCTATTACTCTACCTTCGCTTTTTGATGATGCTGGAGTGGCTTCTGCAACTATTGGTAATACAAGACCTGCCATTGAATTTCCTAAAACCGCAAGACCATTGACACGACCGATTTCAGCACCTTTGGTTATTATGGTCTGATACTCGCGTTTTCTTTCTATCATCTTTGCACCGAGCTGGGTTTCTATTGATTTGAAAACCTTTTTTCCTTCAGTCACATGTGCCTTGGTGACAAACTCAGCACTACCTTCACGAGCAACATCACCAGCAGCTCTTACAAGACCGCCAAGCTCTCTTAGATTAAGCGTGAAACTCTTTCGCCTTCCAGACATTCGTCTTGCTTCTTCTATAATCTCCATTGCAGCTTCCTTAGTAAACTGTGGGATTTTCCCGTCTCGCTTCACTTCCTGTGCAATGAATTGGACAAGCCGTTCTTCATTTTCTGGTGTGTCTTCCATTGTATCCTCAACATAAACTTCATAGCCACCGCCACGAATCCTTGATCGCAGTGCTGGATGGATGTGTTGCATATCAGGAAGATTACCTGCGGCCACAAGAACAAAATCAGTTGGAACAGGTTGTGTTTTTACAAGCGCACCTGAACTCATTTCGCTTTGTCCGGTTATTGCATATTTCTTTTCCTGCATGGCAGTAAGAAGTTCCTGTTGCCAGTTTAGTTTTAATGAAGCGATTTCATCAATGAAAAGAACACCTTTGTTTGCCTGATGGATTGCACCTGCTTCAACACGCAGATGTGCAGGGGTTCCAAGACCACCTGTTTGAAGAGGATCATGACGTACATCACCAAGCAAGGAACCTGCCCTTGAACCAGTTGCATCAACAAAAGGCGCAGTGTGTTTCTGGCTGTTATCAATAAGTAGTTTGGGGGTATTGCCTTCTTGCATTGGCATAAGCCTTCTTCCTAGGCCAGCAGTTGCATTGGAAATTACATAAAGTAGACCAAGACCAAGTGCTGCCACAATAACAAACCATTTTATATTGTCTTCAACGTCGGTAAAAAAGATTATTGCAATAAGTATGACTGCAAGAATACCCACGATAAGAAGTGGTGAGATCTTGCGCTCGTCCTCTTGGGGTTTCTTGAACGTGACAATTCGTTTTCCTAGTCCATTGATTGAAAATGATTTTTGAGTTTCATTTTTCAATGATTCCAGTTCTTTTGGATGGAAATATTTCATGAGATATTTGTGCTTTGTAAGATATTGAAAATCAGGATAGGTTTTCAAAATTCTTACCAATGGCTGATTTTCGTTGTCTTTGTTTGAATAAACCAGAATGTCTTCAAGCTGTTCAGTTGGCATGAGCTCTGCCATTGCCTGAGCCATCATACTTTTTCCCGTACCTGGAGAACCTATAAGAAGAACGTTTCTTTTCTGTTTTGCTGCTTTTCTTATTATTTCGACTGCTTTATCCTGCCCGATTAGCTGGTCTATGAGTTTTACCGGAACCTTGATTTCAGCGGTAGTTTTGAAATTTTTCATAAAAGATATAGACAGGATGCTGTATATAAAGATTTTGTAGGTTTTTCGTTGTTTTATACATCGAATTTAGCACGGATGCTTTTTGTCCTGTTGTCAATTTTTGAAGCTAATGGATCAAACCAATCCTTAGATGTATAATATAAATTGATAAACAAAGGAATGATAAGCAACGTGGTTGCAAATGACATAACCACACCACAACCATAGTAGATTTTATGACTAATCGAATGATTTACTACAAACTCATCCCAGCCTGACAAATACCATGGAGCAATGAAAATCAACGCAGAGAGTGTGCCACCAATAGAAGCCACAACTGAAGAAGGAATTTTACCGATAGTATTTACAAGAGCTGATGAAACACTATGAAGAACACGGTCAATGAGCCTCTTCTTTGGCATTGGCTGGACTTCCTGCTCCAATTCCGCTGATGTATATCCGGCAAAATCATAAGTAAATCTAATCTGCTCAATGGGTTTCCCAGATTTAATTTTTCCAGCAGACAATTTGATCCGGAACGCAGATAAAATCGATTTTGTATCCTGAAGAACGTTTTCGCCCCATACATCAAGATAGGCTTCCAGCCCTTTGATTGATTTGACAGGATATGCAAGGATATCAATGCATCGGTCCGTGAGATTATCAAGAGAACGCCCAAACGAATTTATCTTATCCTTTGCAGAACCAAACCATGATGCGATGTCGTATGATTTTAATGCAGTCAGAAAAATACCTGCAGTTGAAAAACATTCTAATGATGCAATGGCAAGCAGAGTAGGCGGATTCAATATATTGGTGATTGGAGGCATGTAATAATCGCCCTCAGGATTGCATGATACAAAAACATACTCTGCAATGTATAATGCACCAGAAAGAGCAGCAGTCAAACCACCAATCATCCCAAATAATTTAGATAAACCATCTAACGTTTCGATAATAAGATCTGGAGGTTCACGATGGCAGGTATTTAACGAAGTCGAAATGGCGAATTCATTTAAGCATGATGGTGATACCAAGATAACATTCAGGACATGGGATCCAGACTTTGGTTCTGGTAATCCATCACTAGTTTGTCTAGTTGGATTAGTATCTGATACCCAGACAATTCGATCATTAGGAGCAACTTTGGAAGGAAGTGAAAAGCAACCATAATGACCATTTAAACTGTGTTTTGACCCAGCGCTTAAAGTATCATGACCATTTAGAGGTTTGGCAAGAGAGGTTTTGAATGTGGATCCTGTAGTTGGATTACTGCGACCATGCATACCGGCATCCGGTCCCAAACTCGTCTTATATTTCAACTTCATCAAAAACACTCACGTTGTACGAACTGATGATATAATAAGTGGATAAAAATGTTTATAAATGGTGTGGATTTTTTGATATTTGGTTTTGAAGAAAAAATGGAAAAAAAGAAAAAAAATCAATGACTGAAACTTACTCTTAATAGAGGCTGGATATCTGTTGTTCGATCTTCCAAAACAGAAAACCCGCGAATTTGCAGACCAACTGAAAACCCAGCACCAATGTCCACATCAGTTGCGGTTTCGTAATAAATTGACCCTGCCTTGAAGTTGACATCAAATAGTGCTTCAAAGGAAATTCGACCTGCAAATGTTGTATTGGTGTAGAACGCAAGTTGCACTTCTTGTACCCCACCAAGGCTTATTGGCGAGAGTCTTAATTGCATGTTCCACCCACCTGCGCTTAGGTTGTACAGAACACCAGGACGAAATACTGGATCCATGCCAGTACCTGCATTCAGTTCACCGTAAATCGCAAGTCCATGGAATATATCCTGTGAAAGTCTCAACTCGCCATAAAACGAATCGATAGCTGCAGAATCATGCTCTGATGGTTGTATATCAACAAAGCCATAGAAACGCGTGCCATGAACAGAAGATGCTCCCCCTTCGGCCCTTATCAGCAATTGATTGTCCCCAATCACGTAACCAGGACGCACTGTCATCCATGCGCTTCCGCTTTCTTCTGGTTCCTCTACTGCGGTTGGAGTATCAGGTACTGGTTCATTTCTTCTTCCATCCTCAGCAGTTGCTGATTTCAACGGCATTAGTGAAGCAACCGCCAATGCACCGACAACAGCAGCTTTCCTGAATGCACATTTGCATCTACTGAATGAAGTCATTTCACGATTTTGTTTCATCATTATCTCTTGTCTAACCACCATTATCACCGAACTATAACTCTCAATTAGTATATTTATTACATTTCAAAGAAAAATGCAAAGAAACCGAAAGATATATAAGGATAATTAGTAAATTTGCAATAATGGCAAGGAATCGCCAGACCCTCCCCCATACCAGCAATATAAAAATCGACTCAAAAGACAAACAGCTGCTTGATCTTATTTACCTGGATTCAAGAATGAGCTTTGTCCAGCTTGGAAAAAAGATGAAACTCGGCAGTGCATCGGTGGAACGACGACTTGCAAAACTACAGAAAGCGGGAATAATCATGCTTCTTTTTGCAGATGTAAACATTGCCAAACTGGGTCTCAAATCATACAGGATGTACATAAAATTTGATGTGATGGACAAGAAAACAGAACAGGAGCTCATAACGTTTTTCGAGAATTACCCGCGAACACTGTGGGGAACGATATGCGAAGGCGAATATGATGTCTTATTCCGATTTGTAGCAGCTGACGAATTTGAAGTGCAGGAGGTTATAGAACTAGTGCTTTCAAAATTTGGTGAAACGATTTCAGAAAAAACTATTACCACTACCACATATCATGCATATCTTTCATGGAACAAAGCATTTGAAACAGAAAGGCGACCAGCCCTACCAGTAGAGAAAATGGATACACCAGAAGAAATTGATGAAACAGATAGAAAAATACTTACAGCGCTTTATGGCAATGCACGCGAAACAACAGTAAACATTGCCAATGCAGTTGGTCTAACTCCAGATGCTGTTCAGTATCGCATGAAAAAACTGAGCGAACGAAAATTCATACTTGGCTACACTGCATGGTATGATTCGCGAATGCTTGGATTTGACTATTACAAACTTCTCATAGGGTTCAGAAATATCACAAGCGAAAAGGAAAACGAGTTTGTACAATACTGCAGTGAACATGACGATGTCGTATTCATCAACAAAACCATTGGAAGCTGGGATATTGAAGTCGATGTTATCGTGAGAAATAATCGCGAACTTCATAATTTTATACGTGATGTGAAAACAAAATTTGGGAATGTTATCGGAAAACATTATTCGATTTCAATTGTTGAAGAAAGGATGTTGAATCCTTTAAAGGAATATTTGGAGAAAAAATAGCAACCTAGGATTTGAGATACATCTCAATATGTCTAATTCCGGCATCCAGAAATATTTTTCCTCTTGGAATAAAACCGCATTTGCGATAGAACTTTTCAGCATAACATTGACTATGGAGAAGAATTTCTTTTGGGTTTTTCTTTTTACAATATTTGACCATATATTCGATGATCATCTTCCCAAATCCGTTTCCACGATATTTCTTAAGTAACGCCAGCCGTTCTAATTTGGCTTTATTTCCAGGAAAACGAATCCTTGCTGCACCGGCAGGTTTGCCTTTGTATA
Organism: Microcaldota archaeon; assembly: GCA_018813505.1. GTDB lineage: Archaea > Micrarchaeota > Micrarchaeia > Anstonellales > Bilamarchaeaceae > Bilamarchaeum. The sequence continues at coordinate 42,094 of JAHJBM010000056.1, read as the reverse complement.
ATGCGATTACATGTTTGGCTTTAGAAAGAATATCAAATTCATCCAATTCCAACTCAGGTGGGACTTTTTGTTCATCAACAAAAACAGTCATTCTGATCTTAAAAACTTTTTCAAGTTCTTTTTTGTTTTTTACTAATCTTATTTTTAGATCCTGCACTATTATCTACCCAACCTTAACCAAAGTCCCTTTTCTTCTTCCCATATCGTAAAATGTGTGATGGATAACAATCGAAAGCCCAAGCCAAATGACCGTAGTTATTATCAGCATAAAATAATCAGGCTGTGCAAGCCCAAACACAGATTTGATAACATTAAATGCATGGGTCATTGGAAATAGATTAACAATGGAAACAAACCATTGTGGAAAGACTTGCTCGACATTGAAATAAGGACCGCACAACAGACCAAGAACTTCTGGAAGTACAAATCCTAAGGTAAATATGTTTCGTTTATCATAACAGCACGCCAGCCCAAATAATGCGAACCCGATTGAAAAGCTTGAAAGGAATATGAAAAAAATACCAATGGCAAATGTCAATAGATCTGTAAGCACAAAACCATATGCTAGAAAACTAACAGCAAGGCAAATGATGAGTACGAGTAACGATTTCAACAAACCAGTAATTGCTCCACCCATGGCAAGAGTAAATGCGGTGATTGGAGACACAAGAAGATTTGGCAATGAATCATCCCAATGCTCTTCAACAAAAATAGTGCTGATTTCAAATGTCACAAAAAACATGCCTTTCCATGCAATAACTGCAAGCACGATTATGCCAATATATTGTACATCATAACCAACAAGAAGAAGGAAAAAGGTAAATGTAAATAATAACAAAAGCGGCCAAATGAAAACATCTGCAAGCCTGAATGGACTGCGGTAAGACCAGATGATATTTCTGTAAAGAACAGCCATGATTTGCTGAATAGTTTCATTCATGTTTGTTCACCCGCATTAATTTAGTGTAAAGATCTTCCAGTTCAGGTTCGACCATATTCATGCTTCTTATGCCTGCTTTTGAACTGATAATTGCATCAAATATTTTTGCAAGTTCACTATCACCATTGATATATAGTTTGAGGTTTGTTTCTGATTTTTCAATTCGTACTATTGATTTCATCTTTGAAATGATTTTCTCGATTTTTTTTGGTTCTGTGCATGAAACTTCAATAACCTCAAAAGGAAAGAATTTCTTTTTCAGATCTTGGAATTTTCCGCATGCAATTATTTTTCCATCTTTGATCAGGCCAATGCGATCACAAAGTTCCTCTGCCTCACGCATGTTGTGCGTGGTAAGCAAAATAGTCTTGCCTTGTTTTTTCATATCTTTTATAAGTAAACGAAGTTTTCCTGCAGACTCTACATCAAGACCTACAGTGGGTTCATCAAGCAGCAGAAGTTCCGGATCATTGAGGATTGCTTTTGAAATAAGAAAACGCCTTCCAAGACCTGATGAAAAATCAGATGGCCTTCTTTTTCTGTGTTCGTAAAGACCAGTGAGTTTTAATGCTGTTTCTATGCGCTTTTTTCTGTTGTCCAGATTATAGACCATGCAGTAAAAATTCAGTAGTTCTTCTGCATTGAAAAATTCTGAGATACCACTAAAGCCTGATGCAAAATTCATTCGTTTATGAATTTTCTGGCTTTGTTTTGTGCAGTCCATTCCGAAAATTTCTGCCCTACCAGTATCAGGAATAAGAAAGCCACATAATATCGAAATCAGTGTTGTCTTACCTGCGCCATTTGGACCAAGAAGGCCAAAGATCTCACCTTTTCCGATATTAAGAGTAACAGAATCAACAGCTTTTATATGCTGACCATCGGTTGAAAATGATTTTGAAATATTGTGGAGTGTAAGAACCGATTTTATCATGAAGAAACAACTCGCACATTATTAAATGCAATTTTTGGCGATATAAGATCCCCAAGCGTCTGTGTTTTCTTTTCAATTGCCTTGATATTGGCAAACCAATCATAAACATTACCAGTCAGCATGAAACCTTTTACAGGAGTTCGTTTTCCGCGCTCAACCAAAAACCCGCCACTCACCTCGAGCCCAATATCACCATTGATAGGATTTGAGGTATGCGCACCGTGTGCATAATGGATCTCAAGATATTTGTCAAGCTCATTAAGATCAGAGCATGTACCGGGCTTTATGCAGAGGTTTGATGATGTAATAGAAGGATGACTGTCAAATGATGATCTGGAACATGAGCCATAGTCAGCCACGCCTGCAAGTGCTGCAGTTTCACGATCATATAGAAAAGAACATACCAGACCACGATCCACAAGCATGCGCTTTTTTGACGGAATGCCCTCGTCATCAAATGGCCTTGCACTAGTACCATTGGCAAGCCCATCATCAATTATCGTTAAATCTTCAGAAAACATTTTTTCATTTTGTTTAAGCTTGGATATTCCCCTTCGTTTCCAATCACCGGAGAATGATGATAATAGCACACCAAGAACACTGTCAAAAGTTTCAAGCTCAAATGATACAATGTAACTACCGTCTTCTGGTTTTTTTGCATTCTGCATATCCTTTGCCATTGTTGCTGCTTTTTTCCCAAGAGCATACACGTCTTTGGGTTTTTTGTTTGATGCAGAATAGGAAATACCAAATCCGTCACCATGAATACATTCGGTATATAATGAAGAATCAGTCTTTTGATAACTCCCTGAAAAACCAGAGGTATTCTCCAATTTTAATTCTGTGATGCCAACTGAAGCGATTATGCGTGCTTTGCCGCCAGCAGACTCAGCACCATCCCTTGCCTGGTCAATATATTCACGAATCGTATCATAATCAAAAGGATCAATAGATTTGTCAACAATGTCTGGCATAGTGAATTCTGATTTACCTGCAAAGGAAAACGACGAACTTACGGAAAATCGTGAAAGATTCTGTGCCTCAGAAATTGCGCTATTTAACTTGCCCTCTTTTTGACAGTATGCAAACCCGATTTTTTTGTCTTTCAAAACTCTTATACCATAGCCGGATGAACTGTCGGTTTCCTTGACTTTAAGGTCGCCACCAGAATAATTGAGTGAAGTTGAATTCATCCTACAAAAGAAAATTTCGTGTTCAGCTGTTTTGTCGGTAAACATATTATTTTAATTTGAAGACTCCATTTAAAAGTTATGAGGCTTTTTGTTGAAGTACCTATACCTGAAAACATGAAAAAGGGACTTGTAAGGGTTGGAAAAGAAATTTCTGGAGAGACCATAACGCCAGTAAAACCTGTAAACATGCACGCAACACTAAAATTTATTGGAGAAATGCAAGAACATCAGGTAGTTGAGATAGAGAAACTACTTGGCGAGATAAAATTCAGCAGATTTTTATGTAAAGTTAATGGAGTCGGCGTTTTCCCAAATCAGGATTATGTAAAGGTTGTATGGGCAGGTATTGAAAGTAATGGAAAACTCGAAGAACTGGCAACCCAGGTCATCAGTGCTTTGAATGGTTATGGAAAATTAGATACTTTTTCAGCACACATAACAATTGCAAGAGTGAAACGCAAGACGGGCAAGGGTATGCAAACGTTCCTTGAAAAATACAAAGACAAAGAATTCGGACGTTTTGAAGTAACGTGTTTCAATCTTGTGGAAAGCAGACTCGGAAGGGATGGACCAGCACATTTCATAATTACGAGCTTTGGTCTGATGAATAAAGAAAGATAGGAAATAGAAGAAAAAACGCGTACGTGTATAATGATATAAATTGTGAGGAGATAACAAAATATGTTTGAATTTATTTATGCCTTAGGTTCTTTGTTTTCATTTGGATGTAATAGTTCGATTATTAAAAAATCCATAACTGACATCGGACGGCACAAATCAATAACATATATGTACCTAACACTGATCACTCTGCTTGTCTTAGGTGCAATGCTGCTCAATATTAAGATAGAACTTCCATTAGAACTGGTACCTGATTATATTGCCGAAATCGTGATAGGAGCACTAGGAGTCATAGCAGCATTCAAAGCAATAGAATATGGAAAAGTAAGCATAACCTCCCCAGTTTCGAAATTGTATGTTTTACTCGTTGTAGCCGGAGGGATTTTGCTGCTAGGCGAAACACTTTCTACAGGACAGGTGATGGGATCAGTAATAATTGTTGTAGCGGCAATCCTACTTTCGGTAAATGACAAGATGCAATTCAAACTTGAAAAATGGATGATCTATCTTTTTATCTCGATTTTGTGCAGGGCATATTATTACACTTTCATAAAGACATTCGTAGTTGTAATGGGAGCATATCAGACAACAATGATGCTTGAGATAGGGGTGGCAGTATGTGTTATTGGATTCCATTTATTGCGTGGAAGGGACCTTTCTATAGAATCACCTAACAAAATGGGATTTGCAATTGTATCTGGAATCATGTGTTTCTTTGGAACCGTTTTGTACAGTCTATCCGTTGGAGCCATAGGAGCAGCGTTAACTGCAGCAATATCAGCTGGATCACCCATAATAAATACCATAAGTGCACGGATTTTAGTCGGGGAGAAACTGCCATTGTACAAATATATAGCAATAGTTTTGATAGCGATCGGTTTGATAGCGATACTACTTTTCTAGAGATAAATAATTTTGTATTGTGCAGATGCAGAAAAAACAGATGTGGAATAAAATAAAGATAAAAGAAAAAAAGAGATTAGTAATCAACTTCATCAAGTATTGCCTGGAATACCTGGTATGGATATGCTCCCGGAATCAGCACAGTGTATTCATTGTCGTTCTGGTAAAGCTCGAGCGAACCACCATATTGACTATTTATCGAATCCACCAATGATCTGAGTGTAGTTTCATCTACCTTGTTCTTAGGTATTATGATGAAACTGTTCGGAGTTCCGCCAACACCATATAATTGCCCTGCAGCAAGATCTGCCGAAATTTCAGAAGAGTGTTCTTGAGCATCATAACATGCATCGAATTCAGCACTGCTAATGCCAAGAGTTGTGGCATATCCTTTGAAAAGCGAGTCTGTATCACTTGATCCACTCCACTCATCACGCGAATCAAAAAGCTGATCATGCATTTCCCAGAACTTATCTTGGTCATTTGCACATCTCGCCGCGATTGCAGCAGGTCCGGCCTGTGGATGGTATTGAGGTGGAAGTGGATAGTCTCTAAAATAAAACTTGACTTTTCCCGTATCGATATAATTTGATTCAAGCAATTTTTCTGTCTGTGTATAAAGTCTTTCACAATATGGACATTGGAATTCTGAGAATTCCACTATCGACACAACTGCATTTGCATCGCCACGCGCTGGATAACTTCCGAAATCCAGAGTAATTTCCTGGAGTGTAGGAAGAGCATTGCCCTGATCAGAAGCTGCCTGTGCAGAATTATCCGCAGCAGCGTTTCCATTGTTATTTCCAGCAGCATCACATGTAGTGCTTCCATCCTGTGCAGTGCATTCGGTTTTTATAACCCCGAAACCCTGAGTAAAGACTGAAACTACCAACAATGCAACAAGAACAACAATCGTACCACCGTAAAGAGTATCCTTACTTAGAGTAACTGAGTTCAGGGCATTGCCACTGTTTGAACTGCTATTTGATGAATTTTTATCTACCAATAGATCACCTAATAGAATAGTTAGTAATTAATATTATGGACTGCTTTTTATTTAAATGTTTTGAATTATTGCGGGAAATGAACATATCTGGATATTGATATGAGTATAGCAAACATTATAAGATTTGTAGAAGAATAAATATAACGGATTTTATGGTATCACTTGATAAGGCAATAATTGCATCATACGAAAAAGGAGGAAAACGATTCGAACTTTATGTCGATCCAGATGCTGCATACGCATATTTAGAAAAAAGAAAAACAGATACAAAAAACATGCTCGTGGCAGAGGAAGTTTATGCCGATGCAAAAAAAGGAGAACGGGCAAAGGGCACAGATGTTGAAGCAGTTTTCGGCACATCCGACGTAAATACAATTCTTGATTTTATACTTAAAAATGGAGAGGTACAACTTACCACAGAACAAAAAAGAAAAAAGACTGAAGAACGGAGAAAACAGATAATTGCCATATTACTCAGAGAGGCAATAGACCCCAGGACAAAGGCCCCACACACGCAAATAAGATTAGAAAATGCATTGGAGGAAGCGCGTATACATGTTGATCCTTTCAAGGATGCCCGAGAACAAATAGAAGAGATTGTAAAGAAACTGAGACCGATCTTACCTATGAAATTTGAGAAAAAGACAATAGCAGTAAAAATACCCGCAGCGTTTGCACACAGATGCTATGGAACTATCAAGAGCTATGGGATAAGACAGGAACAATGGACAAAGGAAGGGGATCTTGTAGTTATGGTAGAAATATTTGCAGGTATGCAAGGTGAGTTCTACGATAAAGTGAATAAAATGACAAACGGCCAGGTCGAGACAAAGATAATAGAAACATAAAGAAATGGTGTACAACAAGAAGAAGAAAGATGATAAAAAAGGCCAAAAACGCGAAAATGGTCATTAAGAAGCTTATAAAAATCTTTTTAATATACAATAATACGGATAGAGAGATCAACCGGAAGAAAATGTACTTAGTTCTGGTTATTTGTTATTATACTAAAATAAGTTAAATGAACCTTTTTTAGTGGGGTTTTGAAATGGAAAAAAGAATTATCTTACCAGGAGAAAAAATAGCCGAAGGTAGAATTAATGCTGCCAACACGTTTTTTGACGGAAAGGACACCTACGCAACTGCAATAGGGACTTTGGATACCACTGATAGATATATGGCACTTGAAAGCCCATATAAACCAGTTGTTGAGGACACAGTAGTAGGGGTAATAACTGATGTACGGCATGCCGGATACGAAGTTGATCTGAATTTGCCAAACTCGGGATTTATACCTACAAGGAATGTGAGAATAACCCTGCAGCTAGGGGACTTTGTATTGTGCAAGATAAAACTTGTGAACGAAGTTGGAGATGTTGATCTGGGCGAAGTTAGAAGATTACCGATAGGTAAGGTTCTTAGGTATCCACCATCAAAAATACCAAGACTGATAGGCCGTAAAAGCAGTATGATAGAGGTCCTAAAAAAATATGGCAACGGCGACATAATGGTAGGTAACAATGGATATGTTTGGATAAGTGAGAAGAACAATATGCCCATTATCCTTAAGGCAATAGGTATGATAAAGGAAAATGCACACAGGTCAGGACTTACTGACGAAATAACGAACTTCTTGAAACATGACGGAGTGGGTGATTAGTTTGGGCGGAACAAAAGATGTACAACTTATAATAGATGGAAAAAGAACAGATGGAAGAACTCTGGATGAATTAAGGGCAATAAGGATAGAAGCAGGAGTTATACCTGAAGCAGATGGATCTTCTTATATTGAATGGGGTAACAACAAAATAGTTTGTGGTGTTTATGGACCAAGGGAATGTATACCAAGACATGGTGCAAGTCCTTATGGCGCCACACTTAAATGTAGGTACATGATGTCCCCATTTTCCTCGCTTGAAGAACATAGCAGAAGCGGACCATCAAGAAGGAGCAATGAACTATCAAAGGTAATAAGAGAGGCATTGGAAAATGTTCTATTATTAGGGAAATTCCCAAACACACAAATAGAGATATACATAGATGTGTTGCAGGCAGACGGAGGAACACGAACAGCATCACTAACTGCAGCGGCAGTTGCACTTGCAAATGCCGGAATACCAATGAAGGATATGGTGGCTGCAGTGGCAGTAGGAAAAGCAAGTGAAACTCTTGTGGTTGACCTCAACAAACCAGAGGACAACCTAGGCCAGTCAGATATGCCAATTGCTATGTCACATAGAGATAAGAATTTATTACTTGTGCAAATGGATGGACTTCTGACAAAGGAAGAAATCTCAAGAATGCTTGATATGGTTGAGAAGAGCTGCGATGAGATACATGAAGTGCAGGCAGATGCATTAAGAAGGATCTATAAAACCGAACAAAAGGAACCTTTTAGGTGGTGATATTCATGGGAGACGAAGTAAAAGACACGATAATGGCGCATATAAGAAGAAACGTCATGGAAAAGACACTCGTAAAAGGAACACGATACGATGGAAGAGCATTTGATGAATACCGAACTGTAGAAATACAGACCAATGTCATCAAAACTGCAGAAGGATCTGCAATCGCCAAGATAGGAGAAACAACCGTACTTGCTGCAATAAAGTTTGATGTAGTTACTCCATTCCAGGACAGACCAACACAAGGAGTTATGATAACAAATGCAGAACTACTGCCAATGGCGTCTCCAACGTTTGAACCGGGCCCACCAGGCGAAAAGTCCATAGAAGCAGCAAGGGTGGTTGATCGGGCAATAAGAAGTGCAGAGTGTATAGACCTGAATTCGTTTTTTATTGAAGAAGGAAAGGTACTTGGAATTTATCTTGATCTCTATGTACTAAACCATTCTGGCAATTATACTGACGCTGCAACCCTCGCAGGTACTGCGGCACTCATTAACACAAAAATGCCAAGAGTAGAAAACGTAAAGATAATTCGTGGAGAATATGAAGGTCCACTTGAGATGACATCCAGACCAGTGACCACATCTATGATAAAGGTAGATAAAAACTACTGGCTAGTTGATCCTATGAGAGATGAAGAAAATGTGGCAGAAACCGTGCTTACGATAGGAACAACAGAAAAACATGTTTGTGCAATGCAAAAAGGCAGAGGATCCCTATCAAAAACAGAGCTTCTTGATGCCATTGATATTGCATTTAAAAGAGGAAATGACCTAAGAAAAATACTCAAAGAGGTAGAATAAGATGCGCAGTTCTAGATATGGAGCCTCAATCAGAAAACAAGTAGACAAAGCAATGGAATCAAAGGATCGCAGACATGAATGCCCAAAATGCAGAAAACTAGCATTGAAAAGAAAGAGCAATGCAGTATGGGTATGCAAATCATGCGGTGCAAAGCTTGCAGGAGCAACCTACAGCTTTGAAAGCAAAACAGGACAGCTAGCAAAGCGGAACATAACGGAGTATTCCACAAAAGCATAGAGGTGAAGGTAAATGACAGATAATGATAAGAATGAAACTTCAACAAAATCCAAAGATGCAAGCATTGCCTTCCCGAATACCGGAAATAGGATAGTGATCAAAAAAAGACCGCCGATAGCTATAGAAGTCTCAACAGAGTAAGCTATTGTATAGAATCCATAAAACCAAGAGCCCGGGATCCTGAACACCTTCAAAAACTGGAAACAGGCATACTGGAAACAGGGAACTTGAGAATGTATACTACAAGCAGATATGCGTCAAAAGAAACAATTCGCTTTGCACAACTGATGGCAGAACGAAAAAAAGAACGCTTTTTGAACAGGAACAAAAAAACAATAAATGAAATGGTAGAGATTGCGAGGACATCTGGCGATGAACATATTTATATCATAAGAGAGAGAAAAGGAATCCCTTCAACCATCTCTGAGATATTGATTAACAGCAATGGCGGATGGAGATGGGATAAAACCAAAATTTCATGTGAAAAAAGCAGGAGTAAATGACATGGTATGGGAATCTAGAGCAAATTGCGCGGAATATATGTATCGCAAAAAAGAGAAACGCTTGCCATGTTGGGCTACTGCACCAGGACATTATAATAATCAGTTACCTAATAGACCGGTTCTACTTCATCGAATCTACGGTCCGATCACAGACGAATCCGGCATAAAAAAACCGGCCGAACATGGTGCCAAACAAAAAGATCCCAATACCAAATAATAATTGCAATAACAGTATTGATCCTTGGCAGACATGTTATTTACAATAGGAATAAAAGACAACGCAGTTGAATATTATCATGAAATGCCTGATAGAGATGGAATTTCCAGATAGTAAAAAAGCAGATGCTGCTGTTAAAGCACTTTCGCATGAAGGAAACGCCAATGGTAGATCAAAAGTAAAGATAGATAAAAACGAAAATGCAATTGTAATTGAGATAATCGCAGATGATGTTGTTGCCATGAGGGCAACTGCAAACACTTATTTAAGATCTCTGCAGATCTTTGAGAATATTGAGATAAATACGGGGTTATAAAATGAAAAGAGAAATGGATAGCGATCTGAGTAAAAATCTCATGGAATATGAGAACATGGAAAAGCAACTCGAAGTTGTATTGATACAAAAACATCAACTTCAGATACAATTGAATGAAGTAAAACATGCTCTTGATGAACTGAAAAAAGCAAACGGAGCTGTTTACAGATCAGTTGGATCAATAGTGATGAGCACAACAAAGGAAGAGGCAGAGCATGAGCTTAAGGAAAGACGAGATCTTTTGGATGTCAAAATAAACGCTATTGCAAAACAGGAGGAGAAACTCCGCACAACAGTTATGGATAGCCAGAAAAAACTCCAAGAGAGACTGAAACCACATGAAGAATGAAATGGAAACGCTCAAAAAGACATTTGAAAAATTCTTGGCAAAATACGGCAGCGCCAAAATTGCCATAGTAACTCATAGCAGGGCAGATGTTGATGCCATAGGATCTGCCTATGCCATGAATAAAATATTACCAAACAGCATAATTTGCACATCAGAAGAAATGCGCGAAGGCGCGAGATTACTTTGTGAAAAGCTGGATATCAAAGTCAAAGATCTCCGCAATTTAAAAAAAACTGATTTTGAAGGAATTGTTGTTGTTGACACGAGTGCGTATACCTTAGTGCCAGAAGCAAAAGGATGGGAAATACTCTGTATGATAGACCATCACAGGTCAGACGGAAAGGATATGCACGGCGAATTTGAGATTATAGATCACGAATCTCCATCTACAGCAGAGATAATTACCGGGATATTAGACGATGGTAATATTGGTAAGGAAACAGCATTCGCTCTTGCAATAGCAATAATAGCAGATGCTGCACGATTCAAATCTGCAAGGACAAACACGTTTGAAACACTTGCAAAGCTTATGAAAATATCAAAAGCAGAATATTCTGAACTCCTGTCTTTTGCAGAACCAGAACCAAAACAAGAAGCAAAAATAGCCATGCTAAGTGCAATGAAAAAAGTGAATTATATTTATGCTGCAGGCCATGTGATAGCAACCACAGAAACAGAAAGCAATGAAAGTGATGTCGCATCACTTATAACAGAAGCCGCAGATGTTGCATTTGTAGCAAAATGGAAAGACAGGGAGCAGGAAACACGGATATCCGCAAGGGCAATGAAAAGCACTGACATTCATTTGAATACAGTAATGGCAGAAGTAGGAAGAGAATTGGGAGGAGTCGGTGGAGGTCACCCAAAAGCCGCAGGATTGGCAGTGCCTGTGCATACTGATGAAGCTTTGCAAAAATGCATTGATATTTTTATTAGGTATGTGGAAAAGCAAAAAAAGTATGAGTGACATGCTCCCCGCCCTAAAGGACGGGGCTTCTTGGCCGTCATGAGGAACTACTGCTTATTAAACAAGAATGTTGATGTTGTGAAGCTGACTGAATTGAATAAAATTGTTTTTGATTATAAATGATACAATCGAAAAATCACCGATAGCATAGAGGTGTAAGCAATCAACTAAAATTAACGTTAGCCCATTGTATGCCCTCAGTCATTGCTTCCAAACTTCTTACCAACCAGTCTCCATCTAAACGTTGGTCTTGTTCGAGATCAAGCTTGCAGCTTTGAACAGTATAATTAGCGCCCTCAAGCCAACGACTATAGCGATCTTCTACCTCTGCATTTGTAGCTGAAATCACACGGCCAGGCATTTTTGTATAATTAAGATCCCGTTCAACTTTTACATTAATATCTCCAGGTATGCCATTACTATCTGTAGACCAGTGAAGATGAATTCCTCCAACCATATAAAGCACAGTGGTTTTTATCCCTAAGAATCTGGCCACCCCAGATTGATCATGATGAGTTTCCTGATTTGCCCGAAAGAACTTGAATAAATGGTAGTGTTCGGAACTATATCCAGTTCGTGAAGTTTCCACAATAACTGTCCTTGTTTCTCCAGCATATTCATCTGCGATAGGTCTAATTGTTTCTAGCAATAATCTTTTTTGTCCTCCAAATCTTTCGATGCGTTTTTGAAGGGCAGATTGCCTACATTGTGCTTCGTTCGCTTGTTTTTCCATTTGAGCTTTGAGATCAATATTAAATCTACGTTTTTTCATACGAATAATATGCGGATGCAAATTAAATAATTTATCATCATCTTATAAAAAAATCAAAAAGTAAAACGAATTTTTACTCTGTTCAATAATTGGCCAACGACATCATTATTATTGCCGTCACGCAAAGCAGAGTATGTACCTTCAACTACCAGATAAGACTGTGATTTATCTGCTGGATTTGTTTGAGGGGTAACGTGTACATCTGATCTGTTCCTGTATTGTGCCTCGGCAGCATTATAGACCCCATAATTATATCCGGCATTAGTTTTAACAGGATAAATACTGAGTTGACATGTTACAGTACCACCATTTCCTTTTACTGCTTTGATCAACTGCACACCAACCCGATTAGTAGTTTTACTGGATTCCGCAGCACAATCAAACAAAACACGGAATTCATGTACATTATCTGAAAAGGCAACTGTTGCAGCTTCATCAAGATCGGAACCTGAACCAGATGGCAATGAAGATAAGTCATCAAATACCAGGGTCGCTGTTTCTTCATCTACACTTTCATCCTCACCCAAATCGTCAGATCTTAAGGCAGGCGGATTCGAGAAACTAGGATCTACATCCTGACCATCAGGTTCTAAACCTTCTTGATCCAGGAACAATCGATTTGCATCTTCAGACGGATATATCATGCAAGGTTCATCAGATAGCTCATGAGTACCCAAAAGCAATGGATCTGTTCCGTAATCTTCATCCTCAATAGGTGAACCACCTGCGTTTAACCCATTGGGTGCAAGAAGAAGACTGGCAGGATTATCGCCAGGTTCAAATATTTGACGTTTAAGAAGCGGGCTTGGAGTTTTTTTGGAGCGGGGTATTAAAGGCTCAACTTTTGGCTCTGGTAATTGTGGTTCATGGTTTCTTGACTCAAGTTTGATTCTTGGAATGCACATCAAACAGGCAACAGCAATAGCTTTTATTGATGCTACAACAGATGACAAACCTCTCTTAACACTAGCAACTAAATCATCAACAACTTGTCCGATGGAACGTCTTGGTGGTTTGGGAGCATCAGAGTCTCTTAAAGCAGCTGCAGCTGCCGCACATTGTGCAAGTGCCACACCTTGTTCTTCTGGAGTACGAGCTCTTGTTGATTCATCCCCAACATATCCAGGAGTATCTTGTACAAACATAGTTGGTGATAATGGAGCCTCACCACCAAATTGAACATGAGTTGGTTCTAAAGGAATATTTCCCGAAGTAGGTTGCACTAATACGGTTTGTGTTGCTAAAGCGCCACCCTGTGGAAGACCATTTCCCTGGACCCAGGTTGGTTGTGCCATAGCAGCAGGAATAGGCTCTGTTTCCAAAGGATGCCAGTCACGAGTGAAGGTACCGAAAATAACTGTTGGGGGATTATTCAAAGCGCTTTGATAATCACCATTATTGCCATCAAGAACACGGGGAGGTAACGAATTCGGTTGTGCAAAAGGAGATTGCCCATTTGCCGCATTTGATTGGAATAACTGTGTCCTTGCTTCACCAAGATCTCCTTCGGGTTGTGATCTACCTCCAAAAGCAGATTTGGGGGGTCTTGACTGATTGGCATCTAAACCAACCACACATAATGCACGCCCAGATTTATCTTTAATTTTTGGATCTGCCATAAATATCAAAGGAATTATAGTTAATAGTGTTTTTAAATATACCTATAATACCATTTATCACCACGACTAGCATAAAAACAAGAAACATAAGAAAAAAGAGAGGGAAATTGAAAATTTCAAAGAATTATAGTTTCATCTCGCTTTGGCCCAACAGAAACTAATTTTATAGGAACACCAACGAATTTCTCAATATGTTTTATGTAGTTCTTGGCATTTGGAGGCAAATCCTCGAATTTTTTGCAATTGGAAATGTCTGATTTCCATCCAGGAAGTTTCTCATAAACTGGTTTTGCCTTTTCAAGTTTTTCAGGTTGTAGTGGAAAATCAGAAACTTTCTTGCCACCTATTTCATAGGAGGTGCATATTTTTATTTCGTCAAAGCCGTCGAGCACATCGATTTTTGTTAGCGCGATTTCAGTTGCTCCATTTATCATACAGGTGTATTTGAGCAAAACCAAATCAAGCCAACCACATCTCCTAGGTCTTCCGGTAGTTGTGCCAACTTCATGACCAACTTCACGTAATTTTTCACCATCCGCATCATTAAGCTCTGTTGGAAATGGACCTGAACCAACTCTTGTAGTGTATGCCTTTACAATGCCAATTATATTACCAAGTTTTGTCGGTGGAATACCAGTACCTGTACACGCCCCACCAGCAGATACACTGGATGAGGTTACATATGGAAATGTACCGTGATCAATATCCAAAAGCGCACCATTTGCACCCTCAAGCATTATTTTCTTATTTTTCGAAATTGCATTATTAAGAATGAACTGGGTGTCTTGAATGTGTGGTTTGAGTCTTTTTGCACATGCAAGTGTTTCTTCCACAATATCAGACACATTGAAAACAGGGAAATCAAAGGCCTCGAACAATGGCTTTTTGTAGGTTGCCAATTCTTCGATCTTTTTTGTTAGGTCTACTTCAGGTAAAAGAAGATCACATGCACGAAGTGCAAAAGTTCTTGATGCCTTATCAGAGTATGCAGGACCAATACCTTTTTTTGTTGTACCTATCTTGCCAGAATCATCAAGCGCACCATCCATAATTTTGTGCCATTGTAGAATCAAATGGGCATTTGAACTTATGATAAGGTTTTCCATTGAATATCCACGGGCTTCGATTTCATCAAGTTCTTTGATAAGTGCACCAGGATCTATGACAACACCATTGGCGATAACCTTTATTTTTTCTGGATAAAAAACGCCTGAAGGAACCAAATGAAGTTTGAATTCTTCTTTCCCGTTTACAATAGTGTGGCCAGCATTATTACCACCGTTGAACCTTACAATGTAATCATAATCTTTTGCAATTAAATCAACAATCTTGCCTTTTCCTTCGTCTCCCCACTGAAGACCTAAAATTAAAGAAACTGTCATAATAGATGAATAAAAGGAAGAGAATAAAAATAGAAATATGCTATGAAGAAAGTGCCTCGATTATTGCATTGTTGTTATCCGAAGATAAAAGCACGTATGACAGGTCAGAAGTCACTGAAACCGAAAAGGCATATCTCAAATTCACCCCTTTATCAGATACTTTTTTTGCCGTGTCTGCCATGGTACCTGGAACATTTTTCAGATTCGCAATTACCACGTCAAGCTCACGTGCAGACACACCGATTTTATTGAGTATAACATTTGCTTTTCCGACGTCAGATTTCTCTATAACGAGATGAGTATTTATCCCTAAATCTTCCATAGGTAATTTTATAACTTTTATACCCGATTGCTCAAGCGAACTTGCCACCCGACTTACATCTTCAAAATTAGGTTTTTCCAAGAATATTTCCGTTACGATACGTGTTTTTTCCATAACCCCAACCCTTGATTTAGGTAATTGGAGTGCTATATGTATTAAAATGTACCGGTTTTTAAGAGGAAGAGAAATAGATATTTATATCTTTTCTGTGTAGTGATAATGTCTAAAGTGGGATCAGTCAAGCTTGCTCATTCATCCCCCAAGAAGAATGGACTAGTTGTGGATCCCACGGATAAACAAAATACTTCTAATTTTAGTAGTTATGAGAGGGGATTCTGGCAGAATAGTAAAGACCAGAATTTTATTGCAAAAATTTTGAGATGAGATAAAACTTTCAGCATAGAGCTAGATCAGTTCTGTTTTTAAGATAGTGTGTTCAAAAGTGTATATAATTGATGGTGATTAGTAGTGAAAAATCGGAGAAGAATAGGGGCATGGAACGAAAACAGAAAAATTGGCGAAAAAATGAGAACTGTGATGACGCCAATGGAGTACACTAGCGAAGAAACCGAACTACGCATGTTAATGGTTTTCATTGATCAGATAAAAGAGGGAATGAAATCATTAACAGGTAGAGAAACGAATGTAAATGCATTGAAAGATCCAATGAATGCTGATAGGAACATAAAAGCATCCGGAATAGCCATAATGAATAAAGGAATTAACGCACTTGAACCTTTGATGAACGCATATTTCACAACGCGCGATCATCATACATATACGCTTTTTTTGAATATTGCAGCATACATCATAAAACAAAAACCAGAACATGAAACAGCACAAAAGATACGCGCATTGGTTGAGAAGATCGCATACGGAAACTACAGGACAACGTGGATAGATAGAATGCTAAAAAGAGATTACACTAATGTAATTGAAAAGGCAGTTACTGCACACCAAAAATTTGAAGATATTTCTAGTGGAAAAGAATAAAATCGCCGTTGCAAGAACGTCCAATTGTTCAACCAATAAATCGACACGCAGATTTATGGTCCATGGAAAGTTCCGACGTTCCATCGGACGCATTGAATAATGGACCACAAAGCTATTTGTCCGATAAAACACAACTGCATTTTATGGACCATTGAAGCAAATGCTTCAATCGGTCGTTTTGTTGGTCGAAACGTTCTTGGCCGACAATTTTTTGGAAAAATCGCCGAGAACAGGATTTGAACCTGTAATCCCAGAGGGACCGGTTGAATTGCGTTTTGGGTTTTTAGTTTCCGGTTTTGGGAAAAAAACCCCAACTCAAAACCAAAAGAACAAAACACAAAACGCTTCAAGACCGGCGCACTACCAGATTATGCGACCTCGGCATTTGAACGTAAGTGAAAATGACAAGGCACAATGAACGAATGTTCATCAGTACCTCGGCAAATGAATATGAGCTGAGAGACTTGAACAAGCAAAGCACAGTTCAAGCTTAACCCCGGCATAAATATATCATTTGCTCATTCGGCCACCACAACCTAAAGGCAAAACGCCTTCAGCGTTTTGGTCGCCTGCAGGCGACTTGTGGTTTGTTGGCCGAAGAGCAAAAGTTTTGAAAATGTCCCTTGCTTCAACCTAAAGGAAGAAGTTTGCGAGGACATTTTCAAATCAACAAACGAATCTGGTATTGAACGTCAGTAACTTTTATTCTTGTACAAAATACTTCTTAAACTTCTCGGTTAACCACAATTTTGATGTTCTACCTGCTTTTTGGGGTTTTATGAAACCAGAACCAACAAGTTCTTTCACATCCGCATATATTCTTGTCCCGAGCTTTTTTACCAATGACGATTTTAGAATCCCGTCATTTTTTGAAAGGTATGCAAGGGTTCTCAGAGCACCTTTGTTTATTTCTGTATCCTGTGCAAATTGTTTTACCCTGCCAAGATGCTCATTACGAACGCGCAACATGTATTTCCCATCGGCTTCCATGATCTCAAGTGCACTGTCCTTTTCAATATAATCATTCTTAAGAAGATCGACAGTATTCTTCAGATAACCAAGGGCGCCAATGCCAGTAAGTGTACGCAGTTCCTCAAGCGACATTGCTCTGCCACTAATGAAAAGCGCAGCTTCGATTAATTTTTTCTCTTCGGTCATCTGGAATACCCTAAACTTAATGTTTTCTTAAGTTCCTTTGTATAATCTATTATATCAAGCTTTTTCTTTTTTTGCTTTATTGCTTTTTGTATTATCTTGGCAGCTTTTACTGGAGTGAGTTTTGAAGTATCGAGTTCAAGGTGTTTCTTATTATAGACAATGCAGACTCTTTGACTGCAATAGTCGAGCATTTCTGCCATAAGATTTTCTTCGATCTTGAATTTTTTATATCCTCGCTTTGTAAGTCTTCCCTTCAGAACAGTAGGATTGGTACGAAGCACAATTATGAAATCTGCGGGAATTTTCATTTCACAGGCAAGGTGCCCTTCGATAATATAATTTCGGCTCTTTGAGACCGGGCCATTATCAGATAGGAGGAATTTCCTGAGTTTTGGAATATCTACCTCACTCTCTTTGCCTTTGGCGAGCCTGTGTTTTTTGACAATGGATTTCAGATCGATAATAGGAATTTTGAGTAATTTTGATAGTTTAAGCGCAATGCTCGATTTCCCTGTTCCTGGAGACCCTGTGATAATAATGCGCATAAAACCAACCATAACCAGTTTGGGTTTTTCAAATGAGACGACTATAGTTTATCAGATAGCATCTTGAAATGCTTTCTTGCAAGCTCGAGCGTCTCGTTTCCTTTTTTTGTTAGCTTGTAATATTTCCTTCTTTCTTCAAATTCAGAACTGATAAGCCCCTCGTTCTCGATTCTGTAGAGTACAACATAAACCATAACTTTGTTTGGCTTGAAATTGAATCTCTTTTCTATCTGTTTGTCAAGTTCGTATGCATAGAGTTTTTTGTTTTTCCTGATAAGTGAAAGCAGATAAAGCCATAGATTCTCTGAAGTAAGCAAACGCGTTAGGCGTTTTATTGGCTTTGAATCTTTTGAATCATGCGGAGATTTCATTTGACCATCTATTTCTGCTCTTTTTTATTGTACTGTAAATAGTACAATAAAATTTTTGAAATTCTTTGTGAATTTCAATTCTTTTTATCTTTGCTGAAAGTCGGATTGGCTTCAATAAGATGTTCACGAACACCAATAAGAATCTCTGAACCATTTGCTCTTGCTTGCGTGTTATGACCATATGCTTCAGATGCCAAACGATTGGCTCTTCGTCTCTCTGCATTATCATTTAATTCCGAATCACTAGGCATTGGTGTATGATACACATGATTACGTAGTGTTGCCTCCTGCCTAGCCTGTTCTCGTTCTTCAGGGATGCCAATTGCAGCACGATACTCATCAACATGTTCCTGTGCCTGAGATGCTGAAAAACCAGATTCGCCAGCATGTCCTGCCACTAAACGTCTGGCCTCGGCATATCTTTCTGCAGTAGCCGTATCTTCTGCCTGTTCATACGCCACACGCCTGCGATCCAGCTCATAGATAGCGCCAGTGTAGTTACCATCCATTATGTAACGTTCGGTATTTTCTCTTGCCCGGAATTCTTGACCAGGATCCATTGCCCCACTTTCTTCGATCCTTCTTGCTCTTATGAATTCATCGAATGCACGATTTGATTCTTGATAATCTTCATCACTCAGATGACCGCTACGATGAGCACGATCAATTGCAACCTGTTGTACATAGTCTTCAGTATTTTCCCTAAGCGAAGCCATATTACCGCCAAATTGTTCGAAACCTACAATATTACTATTAGGGCCAGACCCAGCATTAACTCCCAAAGAGGCCTGTGCCCCACCCACTGAATCACCCATACCATCAAGGAAAGCCTGTTCTCTTAACTGGGGGGCAACTTCCGCAAGTTGTGGATCAGTCAAACGATCCTGTAATAATGAACCTACATTATCATCAAAAAGAGACCCTGCACCCTGCACCACCCCACTAACTTGTGCTACACTGGACCCCATAAGACGATCTGTTGCATCTGCGCCGATTCTGTTTCCTTCCCTTGTCAGTTCACGTTCAAGATCAGCGAAACCATCTTGTACTCTTGCAAGCGCACCGGCTCCAACATCACGGGCAACATCCTCACTCAGACCATTGTCTCTAAGCACCCCCTGGAATTCATCAAGAGTCATGCTTCTGAAATCCTCAGGACTGTGATCACTTCTGGCCAATGCAATGCCTAAAACGCGGGTAAATTGAACCCTACCTGAACCTTCAAGACCAGATGCCTCTGCAACCTGACCTGCAAAATCAGAGTCACCAATTGTCCGACCCCAAGCTTGGCCAATGTTTAACGCAATTGAAGAAGAAGGATCCATCCGATCATTAGGTCTGCCTCCTTCAACCCGACCTCTTGAACCTGCATAACTTACATCATATCCAGGACCAGCCGGCTGACCTTCAAAACTAGTCTCACGAAGATCAACACCTGCAGTGGAACCAGAGGTACCAGCTACTAGGAATCCGACTAGATTGTCTGCATACTCGGCCCTTACAGATCTCACATAATTTGGATCAACATCGCGCAATGCCCTGTTAAGATCATGTTGATTTTCCTGTTGTGCCCGTTGAGTGTTTTCTGAAGATGAAGCCGCAGCAGCCCTGAGATCCTCAAGACCTCCACTATAGGCATTAGTAAAGTCAGATGCGTTTGAACCAAGACTAAACCCAGACTCGGCAACTATACCACCATAGGTTGCATTCACACCTGCAAAGTTCATGCGGTCACCCAAACCTTCAATATCAGTGCCTGCAACAGGCGCGGTAATTGGTGAAGTGCGTGTCTCAGCACGACCATCGCTACCGCGAATCTGATATTCCACAGTAAATTGCGGAGAGCCATCAGCCCCGACACGCACTACCACACGCTCTGTTCCAGCAATAAGATCTGCTGGTGCAGCACCTGCAACCCATGGAGACGCATTAGGACCAGAAAGATTAATTGATGAAGGCGCTTGATAAGCTATCTGAATTACGCGATTTCTGGAATCAGTAGTAACTTCAAATGTCCCGCGATTTGTCTGTCCAGAGGGAGTTGGAACAGCTGTCCCATGTTCATCAACAACAACTGTTTCCTCACCTGCAAATTCTGAACTTACAGGTACATTGACAGTGTAAACAGTTGTACCCTCTTCCTCACCAGGCCTTGAGCCAATGACAGTAACTCTTTCACGGCCATCTATGTCAATGTTCAATGCAATTATGCGTCCATCTGCATTACGCACGCATCTTTGCTCTGCGATTTCATCAAAGGAGGTTGCATCCTGAACTGCACGTCTTTCATGGTCGACAAAAAGAGCCTCGAATATAGATTGCCCAGTGGCAGATCGATAAATGCTATCGACAATACCACCGATTGTTGTGGCACTAAGAAGATAAACTACAAGTCCTAGGCCGGCATGACTCCCGAGCTCGCTTAAACGGGGTGACATACCACTTGAACCTGGAAGGAATTGGGATTCCCCAGGTTTTACAGCAACTGATGTTGCGGTATCCCTACCAGCCCCAGAAGCAGTTGATTCAATCCATTTGTTACCGCGCTTGAGTCTTTCATTGAAACTTAGAGCTTTGCCTTTGCTATCTGTTTTTCCTTTTAAACTATCTTTCATGAGTCGTTTTATCTGCCCCCCGCGGTTTGAGAGTGCAGAAAATCTGCTTGTTTTACTGCTAAGGCCACCCATGCCAAGGAAACCGCGATTGTTTGCCTGCGCTTTTTCTTGTTTTCCGAGTGCCTTGGAACCACCACGTTCACCAGTTTTTTTGTCTTTAGTCATTCCAGTCTTACTGGCACGCGTGACAGTACTAATTGCAGAAAGTGCAGCCATTCCAGAGAAATGGAAACCGCGACCCCGTGCCTGGTATCTGATGTGCCTCCCAATCTTTGCACCACCCATACTAAATCCTGCAAACGGATTTCGCCCGGTCATATAAAGTGAACCTGCAAGCATTGAAAAAATAACTAATAATGGAAGACACATTGCCGGAGTACCTGAAAGTGGAGCAGGAGGGGGACAATAGGTTGTTGTTACGAATTCTGGAAGAAATCTCCGCGAATCCAACTCAACAGGCGGCGATGCCCCAGGTGCAGCAGGAATACTATCAATAGTTTCAACAGCTCCGATAATGTTGGTGTATGTACCAGAATCTGTGCTTATGCTCGAATATTCAAGGCATTCACGGAAACCGCATTCCTCGGAATCTGGCAAACAAAAAGGACAATAAAGAACTTTGAAATTTATGCAAGCGTCATTCCAGTCCTCGTAATCAAAAATTGCATTCCCAGCATCATCGGTGTATATTTTATAGATTTCACTTAGTCCATCAACATTTCTTATTTCAACAATAAGTATGGAATCATTTACAGGTTGCCTTGGAGGACTTATGGAAGTATCTTCATAGTATGCCCAAACCTCAAACTGGTTTTCCGGCTCGTGCAACTCAGACAATAGATGTACCTGGAATGAATCTGCAAGCTCGTTACATGTGATACACGGAGGTGGGTTACTGGCAAAGACAAAAGCGACAGATGTGATAAGAACAAAGAGCACAATGCAGAGAAAAGCTGGAATAAGCCTCATGATGGGAATTATTTTAGTAAATTTATAAACATGATGCATCATGCACGATTCCAAAAACACGAAACATTTAAATGTATAAGTAAGAAATCTAGCTATGCAATTGTGGCGCCCTATATTATTACTATTTGTCTTAACAACCACAATATTTTCAGTAAATCCCATAGACCTTACTTTTGCAGTACCGGCAGTTGCAATCATAGTAGGGATATTTCTTGCTACTGCAGGAATGCTCTCACATGCGATTTCTGATCCAAAGCTTGACGCATGGATCAAGATTGAAACACGGGAATTTGTTGCAGCACTTTTATTGATCGCGATTATCATGGGATTGTTTTTTACAGTAACATCAAACAGCATAAGTATTGCACTTACTGGAGATGTGAATTATATTCAGGGTGCAGAGAATATCGCAGATCAATGGCTTGAAGATTATGACAATGCATTTGAAAAAATAGTTGGTGCTGCAACAAGGATTCGCGCATCAGCTACCTATTCACCATACATGAGCCTGCCATTATGGTATGTATCAATTAGCTATTCAACATCACCAATAGCTGGTGTGGGCATAGTACTCGGAAGCATGAATATTGCAGCCCAAAATCTTGCGAACGTAATATTTGTAACAGAAGGAGTACGTATGTTACTTTCATTTATCAAAATAACAGCACCAAAAATACTTCTCCCACTTGCACTTTGCCTTAGGATTATACCATTCACAAGAAAAACAGGCAACACACTTATAGCGCTTGCAGTTGCAGGTATAGTATTGCTCCCGTTTTCAGTGATACTTGCAGAATCAATGAACCAAACAATAGATAGACCTGAACCAAGCATCGATCTTTCAGAACTTGAAGCAAGGCCATGGGCAATGGTAATGATGGAACCATTATGCGAATCAACTGTAATGAGGACACTGCTACTTTCAACTGATATTGGATTCGCACTTATCGTATGCCTGCCAATGCTGCTTGTACCAGTTATCGGCGTTGGATTATACACGGCCTGTTATAACCTCGTAAAAGAAGTTGTTTATCCTCTTATAAATATGATTTTCCAGCTCGTGATAATGGCAGTGCTTATAATATGGGAAGCGGTTTATAGCGCAGGATCAGATGATTATGCAAATCAGGTATTCAATGCACTTTACCCGTTCCTGAGGGATGTGGGCAACCTTGTTTTTCTAGGTTATCTTGACATTATACTTATAGGAATCATAACGATTGCAGGGGCTAGAAGTATTTCCGGGGCGCTGGGAGGCGAGTGGTATATGGCAGGAATACAGAGGCTGATATGATGATTCCCATATGCAGGATCATAATAGCTGTTCTGTTTCTAACCGCAGTAGTATTCCCAGGCAGTTGTATCAATAATGCCACAGAAATTGTGCTAAGCGAAGAAGGAGTAAACATTGTTGCAGCGATCATGCTCACAGTACTTGTAATTGCAGGAACTTACATGCTAGGAAACGTTATAAGCGACCCAAAATACATTGTTTTTGCAAAAGACGAACTTTACCACCTCGGATTTTCGCTTTTGATGCTGGTTGCTTTTAGCGGAATAGTGCTTTTTACATGTAGTACTATGAGCATGTTTTATGAATCGATATTCACACATTTTGACGCGGAATCCACATGTTATAATGCAGGCTCTCAAATGAATTCTGTTTCCATGTGCTACATGAATATGATAGATCGTGATTCAAAGAGATTGGCTGAAAGATATATAGACAATTATATTGGATACCTTATGGATTCAACATTTTCATATAGTATACAAATACCTCTGTTCAATGCATACACAGTAAGCGGTGGGGCATACAAAAGAATAATCTCAAACCAATATGATATGATACTCAATACGTTCATTGTGCCCTCACTTATGAGTATAAGCATGCAGAAACTTGCGCTGAGATTTATCACAGATAATACGGTAAGATGGATATTGCCAGTAGCATTTGTATTGCGTGTATTCCCACCAACACGACAAATGGGAAATATTATGATTGCCCTGGCACTCGGACTTTATATACTCGTACCGTTTATGTATGTGTTCACGCTTACTATGTATGAATTAGTGATGTATGACTGTGAAGAATATGCGCATGTTGCATGTGACAACACCATAGACAGCTATGGTTGCTCAGATGATCCGATAGCCACATGCACAAACCCGAACAGCTTTTGGAATGTTGCAAGACTTATACCACAGGCATTCTTCTTGCCAAATTTAACTATTGCGGTACTGATAACGTTCCTAAGTGGGATGAATAAGGCGATGAAGGTGTTAGGATGAAAAAACCAATACTGCTTCTTATATTCCTGACGTTGTTCATAACGCTCTGCTTTGCAAACACATATACTCAAACGCAGTTTCAGAATGCGACTTCTGGAATAGAAGGTGAGACCGAAGGATCACCACTTGAAATAATAAAAAACTGGCAAGCGCTTGCTGTGATTGCACTGATTATATCGTGCATATTGGTTGCTATTGCATATGCAGTAGGAACTGGAATGGAAATGCCTGAAATAAAAGCATGGGCAGGAAATGAACTTGGCCAGATATTTGCAAATGCTGTAATAATCCTGATGTTCATAGTTGCCATAGGATTTGTAGATACCATAGTTTCTGCAATGGTAATGACAAGCGGGCTAAATATACCTGAATGTAGTGTACCTGGAGGAAGCTGTCTAAGAAATGTCACAGATGCGTATTTGTATGATTATATTGAAACTGCAAAAACAGGAGCAAGAAGTGTTCTAATAAACAATATCGATGCGGCCTCATGGGCAAACAGAAGGATGGGACTTAACTGCCTGACAATATATTGTTTACAACTCGGACTCACAACTACGATGGCAGGGCAGTATGTGCTGGACATGGATATGTATGCCATAATGTTTGAGTACTATACAAACCTATTATCTTTCATGGAAGCGCAACGGTTCTTTGTAAACCAGATATCGTTTAAGATGGGACCGATAATACTTGCCTTGGGCATTATTGCCAGAACATTTTATTTTACAAGAAAACTAGGCGGACTTCTTATTGCAGTTGCAGCAGGCATAATGTTCTTCTTACCTGGCATGTACATTTTTGACTGGGTTACACTTGATATGGCCATGACAGGTGATAAGGCAATGGAAGATGAAAATGTCTATTGTCCTGATGAATGCAAAGCAGCCCCACCACTTGCGTATAAAGCAGATGGAGAAAAACTTGAAACCGTACAAGAGATATATGCCGCATTACCTGAGGATAACGCAGCTGCAGCAAAAGAACTAATAGAAGGCAGCCTGGAATCGACAGCTGGCCGCGATGGCACATTAGTCTTCTCGTGTTATTATGAATATAGTGAAGAGGATTGCCCATCAGTGTGCAGAGCACTACCTTATCCATATAATGCAGTAGTGTGCCTTAATACTTCGACAGTTGAAAGGGATTGTGCACACTTAAACGAGAACTGCAAAGTTGTGCGTTATGTGAATACTGAAGCTTCAAGTTTTGACAATGATACCTATAATAAATGCCCATCAATGTGCAAGGTAGTTCCACCATTAAGAAGTAATTGTGATGTTGATGACTGCCTTGAGTCAAGATATGATTGCAGAGTATACAAAAGAACTGGAAGCGAATTGGGTAGTTCGCTCACATGGTGGCCTACGCCAAATGAAGATGCAGGAAATTATCATGAATGTTTAATTGCACAGAATTGCCCAGTGAACCTAGTTGCAGAACAATCATGTGCATATGTGATACCTGAAATAGGCACATGCAATGACGAGGCAATATGCGGGAATTGCCCGGCCTATTGCAGGATAGATAACAACCCAAATTATACTGAAGAAGACCAAGTAGATTTTGATCAACTACCTGATGATTGCAAGGACGAAACAGGAACAGTGTTTTCAGAAGCATGTATGAACTGCCCTAACAGTTGTAAGGTAAGGAAACATGACATACTTGAGATTACCGTGCCTGAAGGAATGTGTAGTGCTTGCCCAGCTGAAAAACGAATTGTAACCCCATCATTACCAGAAGAATACACAACAGATGGGTGCTCACTTGATTTGTGTCCTGGCGAGTATAGAGTAGTAGTTCCAAGAAGCTCGTGCGAAATGTGTTTGTTTGCTGAAGAATCATATGCATATGATCCACCAATCCAAACCCAATGCGCAGATATCTGCAAACCACCGGATAATGCACCCATAAAGGATGCTGGAAGTTATATGAACATAGGTGAAGATGGCTTGGTTGGTAGAGAGGGAATAAAGAACATCGCTAAATTGATACTTCCAATATACCTGCTTCCATTGTTCAATATTGTAGCGACATTGGTATTTATCAAAGGACTTTCAACCATACTCGGAGGGGACATAGAAATCCCAGGAATATCTAAGGTGTTTTGATGAAGCGCACGATGTTGTTTTTATTGATATTTTTGTTCATGGTGCCAATGGCATTTGCAGCATGGCAGAACATTGCACTTCTTGCATTTGGCATATCAGCAGGATTACTTGCAGTTATATATATGGTAGGATTTGGCTTTGGATTAAATGAAATGCAAATGATGGCAAAGGAAGAACTAGTACAGCTAATTGTTTTTGGACTCCTTCTTGCAACATTAGTAGGCGGTGACAGTATCCTAAACAGCATCTCAACAAACGAAGGACTCGCACAAGGATCCGCAACAATGCAGGATGCAGCAACACTAATTATTGATGATATTATAGACGATAGTGGAGAAATAATGGATCAGATAAGTTCTTATGATTTACAGATATCAAGGGAAGCATCTAAGTCATCACAATGTAGCATAATGGGAATGGGATATACTGTCAGCGGTTGTGGGGGTTATACTGTACTAGCTGCTCCACTTTCAATCGCAGGTAATATTGTAGGATTTTCAATTGGGGAATTGAGTGCAATGAAGAGACTTATCCAGATAACAAAAGAGTTTGCACTTAATCTGCTCCTTCCGTTAGGCATAGTATTAAGGACGGTGAAATTCACGAGGGGAGCTGGTGGATTGCTTATTGCACTAGGGGTTGCATTATACATAATGCTTCCGGCAGGTATCATATTCAATGAAATGATGGCCGCAACATTCCTTGATGACGATGATGAGTTTGATGCAGAATTAGTATATGGACCAGCAGCACCAACAGCAAATATAGCGGAGTGTAATGCAGGAGATGCCGCATCACTAACAACAACTGGAAATGAGGACAATGCAAAAGAAGCATATCGAGGCTTACGGTCAGACATACGTAAGTATATCTACACTGCCCTGGTGAGGGCAACACTTGGACCAGTAATATCACTACTGCTTGTTGCTGCAAGCATAAAGGCAATCACATCCTTGGCAGGTGCAGAAATAGATATAAGCGCAATATCGAGGTTCGTATAATGGCAGACGTATGTAACATAATTTTCACAAATTTTTTCAATGATACTATACTACCTCTAATAGCATATGCCAGCATAACAACCGCAATAATCATAGCGCTTTCATTCATGGTAGGCAGGGCCATTTCAAATCCAAAACTAACATTGTGGGCAAAGACAGAATCAATTCAAATAGTAGTATCATTATTCACAATATTTTTTCTTATCACAATCATAAATACGCTTTGTTCAATAAATATGAATGAAGTTGCAGGCATTTTTGACATAACAACAAGCGCGCCAACAGAACATGTTGATGTTTATGATGCCGCATCCACCTATCTGGAAGAAGCTGCAATATATTCTCACAATGCCCTGATTGCCACAAGATATCACCTTCAGGCCTACACAGTGCTCGGTTACCTGAATGCCTTTATCTGCGATTTCAGCACAGGATCAATAGGATGGGGTTGTTTGTTTGGGTATTCTGGCGAGAACCAACAACCACTTGGAGGTTATGGTGCAAAAGTAGCTGCACTTAACATCTTTTTCAATTCATCAATAATATCGTATTTCTCTGCACTAAACTTTCTTTTTATTCTCATATTTGTTTACAAAGGATTTGTGTTTCTATTCCTTCCGCTTGGAGTCTTCCTGAGAGCAATGCCATACATGAGATCATTTGGATCGCTCCTTATAACAATGGCGATATGTTTCCTGGTTGTTTATCCTGTTATGCTTTCCATATTTTATCTGATGGGAGACGTACTCGTCAATAGAGAAGGGGATTATCTCTCTGATCCATCTATGAATTATAATGAAAAGGTCTTCCCTGATGAAGCTGAATCAGGCGCAGCAGGTTCAAGCACAGGAGCCGCATTTGCAGGCGCAGATTATATATATGAGAAGTATTTCCCAGGTGAAGACAGATATATTGAAGCCATAAGTTTTGCTGCATACGCATTCATAGCCGCAGTATTTATGCCAAGCGTGGCAATGCTCGCTACAATAGCAAGCATATCCTACATAGCAAGATTGTACGGCGAGGAGATAGATTTGAGCAGAATAACGAGGATGATATGATGATTATAATGGCGAGGATGATGACATGATCGATGCTGTCGTCCCGATAATTTCAATCCAAAGTTTCTTTGGCGATAACGGTGCCACATGGATGGCCGGTTGGTTGCCATTGTGTATTATGGCAGTCATCACAGCACTGATAATTTACAATATTTTCCTGATGATTGCAAGGGCATTTTCACTTAGAGAAGTTGAGGCATTTGCAAAATCAGAAATGCTTCAGACTATGGCAACTGCTTTTATGGCAATATTCCTTGTAGGAATTGTTGAAGGCACTATGGTTTTGTCACAGCAGTTTATAGGCGGTACAGTTGATTGCGGAACAACACCAATACATATAGGCGAAGACATAGATCACCCGGAAACAACAATGGATGATGCATATGATGCCATAAGATGCAGATTACAGGAAAGAGCAGTTGCAGTGGCAGCAATACAGGATAGAGTAAATACAGATACATATTGGGATTATTTTTCACTTAATCTTGCAGTAAGTCTTTTTGGCATAACTGTTTTCAAAGGAGACTGGCTTCCAACACTATACAAAAAAACAGAGATAAATAGAATAATAAATAACCTTTCAACTGTTCTATTGATAGCATTGAATGCACAATCGATACTTCTGCAGTATCTGCAAACAAATATGCTCAGTATCTTCATACCTATTGGCATATTGTTGCGGAGTTTTTATTTCACACGTGGTCCGGGCGCGTTGTTCCTTGCCCTAGGAATAGGAATGTATTTCATTTTTCCAATATTTTTTGTGCTGCTTGATCCGGGATTTGTAGCTTCACCACCCCCACCAGCAACTGCAGAACCACAACAGCAACCATTCTGTTATGCAACAATGTCAAATGCAGTAACAATACTAAAGACAGTAGAGAGTGCAGGACTCGGAAGCAATGTCGGACTCTCGCTTTCGGCCTCGCGTGAGGGCTTATCAAAATCCTATATTGCACTCATAATGCATCCACTTATAGCATTTTTCCTTACAATGGTTTTTGTAAAATACATGATGACAATACTTGGAGGAGATACATATGAGCTCACAAGAATGGTTAGTAAGGTAGTATGAGCAAGGGATGTAATGATGAATTGAGTGAAGAAAGAAAATAGATAAGAAATGCGCTGATATCAAAGGAATGAATTGATGATCGAAAAAGGGATATAATGAAAAAACTCACATTTGCAATTCTGGTTGTTGTGCTGATTATTGCCGCCGGATGCATAAAACCAGTAACAAAATTGGGATGTTGTCTAAAAGACAATATAGAGGATGGATGTGTACTTTATAACACCACAGACTTCCTAGAATATGATTATACTGGTTCAACAATAGGCGAATGTGACAATGAGGAACAGGATACGACGGACAACTGCAAGGTAGATATAGAAGGCACCGAATATCTTATACCGATATGTACACAGGATGATCTTGTAACCTGCATAGCACCAGAGTGTACTGCCATGGTTTGTGGGGACTACAAATACACTCCAAGAGTTGCACCAGGATTCATAAGTGTAGAGGATTCTTCAGGTGATATTCCGCCCGATACTGAAGAAGGAATAACAACACAGTTCTACAAGGCACAGTGCAGATTCCTTCCTATGGATGCAAAATTAAGGCAGGTAATGAAAAATTCAAAATCAGCGATAAATGTATTCAGAATGGGAGTTGGTGGCTCATTCAATGAATATGACCAGTATAAATATTACTTCCCGATGTCTGACAAATTCTGCAATATCAATCCACCAAGAAGTGAAGACGATCTAAGGGTTGATAGATATATGAATTATATAGGTGCAGACAGACTCGAATTCGATCCGATATCTGACATAGATGAAAATTGCCTTGATGACTCCGATATACCCGCACCTTTTGAATTTTCTGAAAGCTCTGGCGAGAGGTCAAGTACGCTGCCAGAGGTTGGAGATATAACGTATGATACATTAATGCCAGATCAGTCAAGCTACAATCTATCGCATCATGGAAATGTTGATTATCAAGCAGAATGGGTAGCTGACGATGGGGGATTTTACACATATAGTGATGAATATTTCAATCCTGAAAGCGTTTATAAGGAACTGGACATTGGATTTTATAAACGAAATCTTGCAGTTGCACACGCAAGAGATATTTATGGCATTGGCGGTGAAACAACAAGAGCACCTTTTGAGTGTGATGCCGGTAAATCAGAGTGTTATTCTGGAAACTGTGATGTGAGTATATATAACAGAGGAGTATTCGTAAGATATAGTGCAGATGAGGGAGAAACACTAACCGAAGTGGTGGTTGATTGCAACAAAATTACGGATGTAAATGGAAGGACAAGAATAGTCTGTGCACCAACCACAAATATTATCCAGCCAAATCCTACAATGCCGCCAACAATAGATTATGCTGAAGTCGATGTTGGGTTTGCACATGTTGAAGGCGGCAGAAATCCATTGTATGAGCTTGAGGATTTCATGGACGATGACAAGATGGAAGAACTTGAAGGATACTGGAACGAATTTACTGATAGTGATTGGGTAACAGGACCAAGAAGCACAGTATTCTCAACAAGAATTATCAGTCACACCCCATACAATATTGATACGTATCTGACACAAAGAAGGGACTGCCCGCAAGACTATGGCGAAAATGATGGTGAAGATTTTGTAGTGTGTTCAATGGTTGATGAATCCACATACCAACCACCAATAGGTGGTGCAGTGTTCTTTGGAAGAATAGGGCAGGATACAGTAACTTACATGGGCGATACGATAATAGGATATGCAATAGCAAGCCCTGATGAATTTGAGGATATGTATGTGGTGAAAAACTGTGATATGGATCACACCAGCACGTTCTCGCTTCCTGAACAGGATGGTAGCTGGGAATGTGACACAGGATGTGCAGATACATGTGCACCAGCATATGATGATGATGAAGGAGATGTACTTGCAGAAGAATGTAGTGCTTATTGTACTGCCACCGGACCAGCACCATGCAGTGCCGCGGATACTGGAACAATCAATACAGATGATTACATAAGATTACAAATAAACTCTCAAGGAGACCAGACATGGGATACCCTCATGGAAGCATTTGCACCATATTTCCTTGATAATGTCGAAGGAATGACGCAAAATGGATTCAGCGATGGATGCGGAGGGATCATGAATGTTTATGATCCAATAATCGCTTCGATCCCGTGGGTGGTGAGCTATAGCAAGGGAGTAACGGACATTTTTTCATGGGAAGGAAGGCGAAGTTTATTTGTCAGCTCTCTCGCCCCCCAATCGTTAAGTGAAAGAAATGTATATGACTGGATAATGGAAAATGATTGGAAAGACACACGTAGTTGCGAACTTAGGAGATCGTGGATTTATACATTAGCTTTCGGCGATTATGAAACCGAGTATAACATGCTCTTCAGCAAGTACATTTATTTGTTCAAATATAACCCTACCTCAGGCAGAATTGGCAGCTGCGCAGTTGATGATGCCACATATCTGCCAACGATGAAAACATATGGCTGGTGTAATCCATGTACAACATCAACACTCGCATATCAGGAGATAAAGGCAGAGGATGATGTTTACATGCCAGGTATTACTGCAAACATACAGGACAGTGAATACAGGAATGAAGAATTGATATGTGATGCAGAGTACAGTGCAGACTGGAGCTGGTCAGATGGTACAGAAGTTAGCGATAGTGTCTCATGCTATAATCCCCATATCACAGATATTGATGAATATATGGATTCGATAGGAAGCAAAGGATCGCCAAGAACTGCACCAGATGCCGCAGTTATGAAGATGAGACTGGGCAACTATATGAAATCAGGAGTTATGCCGGTTCTTGATATAAGTAATGAAACTAATTGGAATCTGAAAAATCCGGATTATGAAGAATATGGATGGTTCTATTCATTGTTTTATACTGAGGCATCTGATGAATATCTTGACTATGATTTTGAAAAGTTGTTCGGTAATATGGGTGCAACAGTAGTCATTGTAGACCATATAAAAGGTGAGGCAACTGCTGAGGATATAGAACAAATCGCACAACGATCTGCAATTGTAAGAAGCAAATGTGTTGGGTGTCTTGTTGCATTCCACGTTGATAACCCATTAACAAATGAAAGCTTCAGAGATTCAGTAGTATCGGTGCTAGCTGACCCAAGAATCTATTTCAACATCGATCTTGTAACGTTTGATTATAGGGCATCTGAACGCCCGGTAATTTTTTTCGGAGGTAATGCGATTGCTGAGGATCTTGAATCATATGGCCGAATAGCACTGCAAACAAAAGGAAAACCGACAATGGTAGTAGGATTCAATCTTGAGAATTACCCTGTTTTTGATAGGGCAGACTATGAGAACATATTTGTAAATATGATACTTAAACAAGATGACTTCATCAAGTCAGGGATAATAGGGATAATATATTCACCAGTCAGGACAACCGATGAAAGTGGTAGTGGATCAACAGGATTGGTGGATGTTGATGCTGGCGTGGGCATAAAAGATGAAAAGTTCTGTGCATTCCAACAGGCAATGGGAATGATGTCTGCAAGTCCACCAATGGCGATGTTTGCTGAAATACCAGCACTTACATCGATAAACTGCACACGATGCAATAGCCTCGAGGTAGAAACTCCGGGCAGTTGTGAAATGACCTGTGAGAATGGAGAACTTTGTACACTACCTGATAGTGTTGAGGCAGGAGTACAGTATAAATGTCCTGACAATACAATATTGGAACCGTGCAGATTGTGCAATGAGATACCTGGAAATTATGTATGTACGAAAACATATTTGAACAGTACAACTGAAACGATATCCGGATCAATGGCAGATGTAGGTTCTGAGCTTTATCTTGACGTCGTTGGCGGGCTTTCAAAGCCAGATAAATGCTGCCTACTCGATGAAACCACAGGAATAACATATAGCTATTCAAAAAAATCATCGATACATCCCATAAACAAACCAATAGTATTCCCAAAAACAGGGGATCCGAACGCAGATTGCAGTATAGGTGGAGATTTCTCAGATATACAAACGATATCAAGCTTCTGTGGAATGCAGGTCGTAAATATAAGAGAGTATGATATAAATTGCACTATAATTGATTGACCAGGGTTAACGAGGAGCAATGATTTGGATGGACAATTAACATGGGACTTGGAGATATTATCAGCGGGATGGTAAAAGGCAGGGATGCGCACCATGGAAAGAACCACTCGCAGAGCTGTCCAAATTGCGGTGAGACAGTAAACCTGAGTATGGAAAGATGCCCCAAATGTGGAATACGCATAAAAAGCATGTTCAGAAGAAAGTGCCCGAGATGCAATGCACTGAATGAACTTGACATAAAAAAATGCTTAAAATGTTATTATGAATTTGAAGCCGAATTAGAAAGGGCTAAAAAGACTTATTATATATGTCCTATATGTGGATATAGAATGGAATTTCTGTATACTAAATGCCCTTCATGTGGCACACGATTTATGTGAGAAATATGGAATCTTTTAAACAAGAAACGAAAAAAGATGCAAATGAAAAAGAAGAGAACAAAATAAAATTTCTTAACCTTCTTGATGAGGAAGAAATAGAGATACAACGATTAACAGATGAAGACGTAGATGAATGTGTTAAGGTAATGCGTAAATGTGCGTTTGATGTCACCGAAGCAGAGGTAAAAAGCATAATTGATTATGGAAGAAGTTTCGGTGCAACAGTAAACAGGATGATAATCGGTGTTGGACTAGCATGGCCGGCCAAACTAGATATTGAGAGTAAAACGATCACAGGTGGTGAGGCAAATGCACTTTATATGGAAGATCCAGCAGTATTGTTGGCTTATGAAGGCAGAGGAGTACGGCGTATATTACTAAAAGAGCGGGAAAAAGAAGTAGTTGAACAAAAACTCCAATATGGAATCGGGTATTTATATGAAGACATACCCAAAGGTAGCATTGCTGACTACATAACAGAAGCAGGAAACCAACTTGAAAAACTTTATTTGTCAGAAGGATACACTTTTTTCAGAACAGAAAAAGGTATTCTTGCATTCAAGAAACTCTGATAAGAATAGAAGAAAAACCAACAACCCGAATCTTTTTCTTTATTTGGTTTAGTGAACGACCGATTATAGAAAGTTCCTTCCCTTTTGCATGGATCTCAAGTGCATTGCCGTTTTGCCTTAGCACTACCTGCCTTAATGAAAAATCATTTTGAAGGCATTTTTTTGCGGCTGTGAGCTTTTTTAGATTTCTGACTGTTTTAAGCAGGATCTTGCCTTTTGGCTGCAGGTGTTTTAATTTTGAACATGAGCAAGTATGCATTTTAACGCGGTAGAAATCAGAAGCAGGCGGATTTGCGATCAGATCAAATATCTGATCTATGGTTGAGATATCCTTGTTAAGATCATTTGACAACACATGAACAGAGACCTCTCCGAGTTCATCCCTGTAAATACGGGTAAGAAATTGTTCATCAAATTCTTCGTAGATGTTAAATGCTAGATCCTCGATCTTTCGCATACCTGCGCGGACTTTCTGAAGTCTTTCTTGAAAGCTGTCCAGCATATTCGCCATGAATAGATTTCTTAGGTAAATATTTAAACGAATGTGAAGAAAAATGACTATGAGGACTTTTTTTGTTTTCCTAATTCTGATACTAACGATTATATCTGTTTCTTATACATGCGGAGGGCAGGTAACACATTATATCCCCGCGGTTGTCGGAAACAATGGTGCAATGGTAAATGTAACAATAGCCATGATTGATACGCAGATGGATCGAGGAGGAGTATATGTCAGCATCTACCCAAATACTGGTCTGATGACTCAGGAATCAATAATACATGCATCTGATTATGCATATGAAATTTCAGGTGAAGAACGGAAATGCGATCTTATTAT
This sequence comes from Microcaldota archaeon, assembly GCA_018813505.1. Taxonomy (GTDB): domain Archaea; phylum Micrarchaeota; class Micrarchaeia; order Anstonellales; family Bilamarchaeaceae; genus Bilamarchaeum. Next base: position 6,565 of record JAHJBM010000056.1, on the reverse strand, counting down.
AACATTCAAACCTGTTCAAGATACTGCTTTCATAGATGGACCAAGTGCAGGCACTGCACTCGCAGTCATGATGTATAGTGTAATGACCAATAAGACCATGAGGAATGATACGGTAATAACCGGCACAGTAGATAATAATGGCAATGTAGGGATTGTTGGCGGATTGTATGAAAAAGCAAAAGGAGCGATACTGGTCGGTGCAGATTATTTTATCACTCCACCACAGAGCCTTTATGAGCACCTTATCCTCAAAAAACTTGAAAAAGAGCATAGTATAATAGTGTTTGAGGCATCCACAGTCAACGATGTCATAGGGTTTATGACAGAAAACAGAAGTATTGAACAAAATCCCCTAACATCAAGAAAAAGGGAAATCCCAGCATTACCTGAATATGATTATCAGGGCCAAGGAATTGCAAATTTCAGGGAAGTTGCAGGAAGAATGATAACACTAGAACAAAGTCTGATAGAAACAATACAGACCAGAGACAATGAAAGCCTACAGATATATGAGTATTTCAGCAATGAGATCCAGAGACAGGAAGGAATACTTGGACAGGGATATATTTTCACAGCCGCAAACGAGGCATTCCTGAATTACATAGATATATCGACAATAAATACACTATTATCAGGCGATGTAGACCTGCCACGTAAGAAAGGAGAGATAGGCAAATGTCTGACCAGCATAGTGAGACCAAATATAACAGACACAAATTTTGAATGGGTTGTTGGTTCAGACCTTAGACAGGCATGGGCATATGACAGACTACAGACAACAGAGGTAAATGACCTGCTTGCAGATGAAAAATTCGTAAGATATAATGAGCTTGTGTATGCAGAAGCATGGTGTATGGTTGCCAAAGAGACCATAAAATCCACACCTGATGACGGGAATGTGATCAACGAAAGCGCATGGAAACAACTTGCACAAGACATGCTAGAAAATGCCGAGGCAACAGGTACCATGCTACCAGAAACAGCATCACGACTTATTATTGCACAGGATTCCTATGACAAAGGAAGATATGGTGCCGCCATATATGATAGTGCATATGTTATTGCAATGGAAAATGCAGATAGAGATATATCAAATAGATCGGTTGCCATAGAGGTTGTGCAAATGATAGACGAGAATAGAACCTCGCTGTGGGGCGGAATATACCAATCACATGCAGCATTTCTTTATCATATGAACGAAACAAATACCGCATATAAGATTTTTAGGCTCGCACAGGAACTTGATAGGGCAACAGAAAACATGACGCAGGAGATAAAAACTGTAGAAATACCTACGAAAACCGAGGATAATTTTGATAATTCATATTATTATGGCATAATTGTGATTATCTCAATCTTTTTATTTATTCTATTCATTATACTGTATACACTAAAGGGGAAAATTTATGGAGGTCACGGTAACAGACATAACAAAACTAATCGTACTAAGAAAAAGAAAGGCTGAGGCAGAATTCAAAATAAAGGTCCTTAACGCAGACTGTCAAAAGGAACTTGACCGCATGAATAATAATGCAAAAGAACTTGAAGCAAAGCTCAGATCATGCAATATAGAGATAATATATCCAAATCAGAATAAACTGGAAAATCTTAGTAACCAACTTAATGAACATACCCATCCGCAGATCAAGGAAGCCATAATGGCAAAAGAAGGACAGATCTATGAAACATTAATTGAAAAGGGAGAGATAGTAAAAGAGAATTTTATAAATCGCCTCGAAATTGCAAAAGTAGTATTAATGATCGCAAAGACTGGTGAGAGCGAACAGAAAATGATCACAACCGCAGTGCGTGCAGGTAAACTCAATGAACCAATGATAATTGATTCACTTTCTGAAATCAACCGCAAAAACCTTGCACGATTCCTGAATAGATGCGGAATACACTGCAGATTAACTGACAATCAACTTGCACCAGATAATGGCAATGATGAAGAAACAAGAGTCGAACTAAGAACCAGGCATGTGTGGGTTAATCAAGAGATAAAGGAAAAACTTGAGTTGAATTTGAAAAGAATAACCGAGATTACTCCACCGATACAGCTGAAGAACGCGCAACGGCATGTGAAGATCTTTAGCGATGAAGAGGAGAATGAGTTCAACTCACTTCAAAAGGAATATCTCGAACTTCTCAAGGAACAGGACGGACTGTTGACTGAATTTGACGGTGAAGAAAAGCTTTCTGTGAAAGTATAAGCCAACCGTTGCACAACAACATAGCCATTTAAATATGCCTCTTAACACAACTCGATTATGGCAGAGTCTGTCCAACTCAGCAAACCCACAGTACTATATCTTGAAGATACAAAATTACATAACGATTTCACAACCAAAAGCTTGCAAAAATATGGTCTTGAAATTATTAGTTGTGCCAGTGTTCAAGAAGCCACCACTACACTTTTATCAAGATCAGGAAGCATAGATATGGTTGTCACTGATGTTTATTGGGAAACCAAAAAGGAAAGAACGCTTTTTAAGACATTCTTGAAGGAGATAACAAAACAAAAATTACCAGTCGTGTTTGTAACAGGAGCAGAGTGGGAAGATATACCAGACCGTATCACAGAGCATGTAGTCATGAAGCCAGCACGGCAGAAAGAAATTGCAGCTGCGGTCCTAAGAGCACTTGGAGATAAAGCGATTCCTCAAATCCTCCTTGTTGAAGACGATTATGAATCGCGCGAAACAACAAAACAAAAACTTTTTGGTGAAGGATTTTTTGTTACTACTGCAAACGACCCTGATGATGCGCTTGAGATCCTTGAAACAAGACATATTGACATTGTGATTACGGATGTGGTTTTCAGAAATGATAATACAACTTTTGCAGAATTTGTTGAGAATGTAATTGATAGTGGGTATCAATGCATAGTTTTTAGCAATGCTTCATATGTGGCCAGAGGATGGTTGGAAGTATACTTAGAGAAGATGGATGGCGTTGCCATCATCAATAAGGGAGATGAATACCTACTTATACCGAAGATACGTGAGTTTTTTGAGAGCAGGGATAATAGGCAGAAGTGTATAGACCATGAATTGTTGGCCAAATTCATACACATAATAGCAAATCCAAAGTATCATATAAAGACACCAATCGAGAAAGCTGGCATCGGCATTGAACATGACGGTATTTGGATTAGAATGCTCAGGGAAACACTCAGAAGCGCATTTCGACAGGAACAAAATGGCGGGCCTTCGATTCCGAAACATGAGCTGGACGTTATGGTTAGCGAATATCTGAGAGTCTCAGGGAAACTTGGAAACAACATACCAAATGCAGGAAATTGTAAGAAAATAAGAACTTGCAGAAAATAGCCCCCCTTCAAACCACACATATTCATTTAAAAATTTTACCCTTGAGTATAAGATATAACTTGTTCTCCCACGTGATATAAATGGAAAGTAGTGTCAAATATAGTCAAGAAGCAAAACAGACAGGTACTACAACAGTTGGTCTAGTATGCACCGACGGAATAGTATTGGCTTCGGATAGAAGAGCGACAATGGGTTACCTCATTGCATGCAAGGATATTGATAAGATATATCAGATAAGTGATAATATCGCAATGACCATTGCAGGTAGTGTTGGCGATGCACAAACATTAGTTAGATGGATGACATCTGAACTTAAACTCTATGAGCTCAAGCATGGAAAACGAGCGAGTGTTAGTGCAGCAGCAACGCTTCTCAGTAACATACTTTCACAATATAAGTTTTTCCCGTTCTTTGTCCAACTCCTTATAGGAGGTATGGATGAAAGAGCGAGATTGTTCTCCGTCGATATGCTTGGAGGAATTACAGAAGAAAACCTCACTTCAACAGGAAGCGGCTCACCGATAGCATATGGTGTACTTGAAGAAATGTATGTTGAAGGAAAAAGTATCTCGGTTAATCTTCCTATCGCCGCAAAGGCAGTTAGTGCAGCCATGAAAAGAGATGCTGCAAGCGGTGAACGAGTAGACCTGACAACAGTAACAAAAGATGGTTTCCAAAGAATGAGTAAAGAAGATGTGAAAAAACTTTTGGGCTCCTAAGATAAATTTCTTTTTTTTTCATTAGATCTAAATTTTCCCTAATACTTATTGAGGTGTTTAATTGCATTATAAGGATATAGTAAAAAGAATCAATGAAATAATGCCTAGCAATTGCGAGGTTACGAAAGTAGAACCAGAAGGTTTGTCCACAGTTATTTACATAAAGGATATTGAGGCATTTTACTCAAACGAAAGACTCATAAAAGAACTTGCAAGTGCGCTGAAAAAGAAGGTCACCATAAGGGTAGACCCGGCTAATCTTATGCCAATCGACAAGGCAAAGAAAATCATAGAAGAACTTATACCTTCAGGTGCAGAAATAAAAAACATTACATTCGTGCCAGAGGTATGTGAAGTTCGTATTGAAGCCATAAAACCAGGCTTGGTAATAGGTAAGGGTGGCTCGATACTAAAACAAATCATGCTTAATACAAGATGGGCCCCAGTGACATTAAGAGCACCAACCATGCCATCAGTAACTCTTGAGGGTGTACGCAAGATCTCAGTGGTTGAAGCTGCCGATAGAAAGAAGTTCCTGATAAATATAGGGAAAAAAATATGTCAATCATCCCCCCCAAGCGAATGGATAAGAACAGTGATGTTGGGTGGTTTTCGTGAAGTAGGTAGATCATGCCTTCTTGTACAAACACCGAATAGTAAGGTGCTTATTGATGTTGGAGTGAACACCGCAACATCTGATCCAACAAAGGCATACCCATATCTTAACATGGCAGGATTTTCACTGAAAGATATAGATGCGGTCGTGATAAGCCATGGACACATGGACCACATGGGATTCCTCCCGTATCTTTTTGCATATGGATATGATGGCCCAGTTTATTGTACCCCACCCACAAGAGATTTCATGATTCTTTTGCAGCAAGATTACCTGAACCTTTGTAACAAGGTGTTCAATGTTGATGCCCCATATACGAAAAGAGACATTTACAGAGAACTTAGAAATGTTATCACTGTGAATTATGAGGAAGTTGTTGATATAACCCCAGAGATAAAAATGACGCTTTATAATGCCGGGCATATACTTGGAAGCGCAAGTGTCCATCTTCACATAGGTGAAGGTGCACACAATCTTGTTTATAGTGGTGATCTTAAATTCGGATTTACTAGGCTGTTTGATCCTGCAACCACAAAATTCCCAAGACTGGAAACATTATTTATAGAGAGTACTTATGGTGGTAGGAATGATATATCAGTAAATCGTTTTGAAAGCGAAAGACGGCTTATGAGCATCATAAAAGAGACCATGGATAAGAGAGGCCATGTCCTTATCCCAGTCTTTGCAGTTGGACGATCACAGGAACTTATGCTGGTGCTTGAGGAATATACAAGAAGAAATCCAGAATTTAATATGCCGATATATATCGATGGTATGATCCTAGAAGCATCTGCAATACATACGGCCTATCCAGAATATCTCAGGGAACAACTCCAGAGACGCATTTTATCTGACAGAAGTCCGTTTGAATCACCACTTATAAAAGTTGCCAGAGGTACATCCAGAGAAGAAATAATCAATGGTGAACCTTCAGTAATACTTGCACCGTCTGGTATGCTTACAGGAGGACCATCATTTGAATACCTGAAGCTGATGGCGGAAGATGCTAAGAATTCACTGGTATTTGTAGGTTATCAGAGCGCACTTTCTCTAGGTAGTAAGATACAAAAGGGCATGACTGAGATCCCCATACTTGGTGACGATGGCAAGATGAAAAACCTGAAGATAAATATGCGTGTTGAAGTAGCAGAAGGGTTTTCCGGCCACAGTGATAGGGCACAGCTCATGGCATATCTTAAGAATCTTTACCCAAAACCAGAAAGAATACTTACAATGCACGGTGACTGGGGTAAAACAGATGATTTCGCAAGGGCAGGTGGAGCGATGTTAAGAAAAGAAGCCAGATCGCTTGCAGATCTTGAAGCCTTAAGACTGAAATAATTTTATTCTTTATTTTTATATTTTTCTATTTCTTCCCTTATTCTTATTATGATTCTCAAAATTGGTGAACTAAAGATCAACGTAGATACTGCGTAAACTGACATTCTCTTAACCGAACCAACAATATCACCATCAAAACCACCAATTGCCAGACCCATCAATTCCTGCGATGCCCCTATAATCATCCCAACCGTGAATGTGACTGAATGGGCCCATATCCGAGTTCTCATAGATGTGTTAACTAATTCTTCAATACAAGATGGCCCGGTCGATTCATTGTGAAACTTTTCCCAGATAGCCATACGACATTTTGCCTGGCTTAACGCGCCCATTGCCGCATGAGTAGCCAACAATGGATGAAATATGCTTGCCAGATATGGCGATTGGTCGAATTCTTTGCAAAAATGCACGAGAGGATTTAGTCTTCTCGTGTCACCACTTTTGTCGTACTGATGATATAAATCATATAAAGGAGTTGCTGGCAGTGCAGTCCACACTTTTCTTGATTTAATATCAATAATTGCAGGTGGAAGCATTTCTTGAAATATTAATTTTTT
>JAHJBM010000055.1 GCA_018813505.1 Microcaldota archaeon | reverse complement strand
CTTTCTCGCTGCCGGTTTGTACGGGGATATGAATGAATTTGTAAAACTTCGGATGTTTCAAGATCCTTATAATGTCAGGTAGCATATGTTTCAAATGGTTTGGATTAATCATACCAAGCCTAATCATGAATTTTGTATCTTTATGAGTACTGCTGTCGTCTTTAATTATATTATCAAGCAGGCTGACCAAATCGGTTTTGAGATCGAGTCCATAGGTGCCAAGGTCCATGCTAGTGAGTTGTATTTCCTTTGCCCCTTGACTCACCGCTTCATTGATCCATTTGACAATGGTTTTTTGCGAATAACTACGAAGATAGGGTCTTGCGAGTTTGGTCTGGCAAAAGAAGCAATTTGACGTACAACCATCGTTTACAGGTATTCTTGCTATTGGTGAAGTTGCAAGTTTCGGAACTATTGTAGGTGTTTTGGTGAAAACAGCACCATAAACCTTGCCAACATCACTAATATTATCGAACGCCAAGTTTACGGCATCAGATATTTGTGAGATTGCATGGGTTTTAACGATAGGTGCTTTTGGTGCGTATTTCCGTATTTTTCTCTCATTAACAGTAAGACAACCGCAAATAACGATTTTCTTGCCATTGGACACCAATGATTTGATACGCTCGAATATTCTATTTTCAGTGGGGCCTTTCACAGTGCATGTGTTAAGAACCAGGACATCGCATTGGATTTCATTGGCAACCAGTTCGTGCTGCTCAGATAACAACGCGTGCATGATGTCGCTTTCTGCTTGATTTAGAGTGCAGCCATATGTTTCGATATAGACTTTGACCATAAAAAATGCACCATTCTAAGTTGAACCTTAAACCTGAAATATTAAGGATGATATAAAGATAAAGAAATATAATAAAAAAATTACTCAGAAAACAGCTTATTAATGCTCGGATACATCTCAAACGCTTTCATTTGTTCGAGTTGTTCGTACATCTTGTGCAAAATACCGACTGTAAGCAATATACCAGTACCTGTACCAAGAGCACCAGTCAGATCAGCAACTCCTGCAAGCAAACCAACACAAAACGAACCAAGAACCGTCAACGGAAGAATATGTTTATTGAGTATTGTTTCAAGCATTCTTGGATCCCGTCTAAAGCCAGGAATTTGAATACCAGAATCTGACAGTTGACCAGCAACGCTTTTTGCATCCATGTTAGATGTTTCAACCCAAAATAAACCAAATAATATTGAAACAAGTGAAAGCATGAGAACATAAACAACTGCATGAACCCATTGAGATATACCAAATACTGGCGTAGATGTATTAAGATAGTTCCAATGCTCAACAGTACTTCTACCTATGCCAGATACTGGGGTAATTAGATAAAGTAATCCATCCTGTAAATGACCCTGTGAATTAGTATAACCAATAAGCGGAAGAATGCCATCTTGATCAAAGTTATATCCATCACTTAAATCAACCTTTGCAACCCCATCTTCCCAATACTGACTTGTAAGAATGCCACCAGCAAATAGTTGTAGATTTATTATCAATGCACTTGCAAATATGACTGGTATGTTGGAAACATAAAAGAACTTAAGCGGAAGCTTTGGAACCATTCCGCGTACACGCTCGAACGCAATTGGAATTTCTACTTTTACTGATTCTGCATAAACAACTGCAAGAAAAACTAATATTGTAAATACAAATGGTAATACCGCAAGCAGACCGTTAGGTAATGCTTCTGCACCACCATCTGATATGAGGGCAATGAACCCCACAGGACCAAAGATAAGTTGTATAAGTCCTATAACTATTGAAAATGAAACACCGGCTGCAATGAAAAGACCTATACCACTGCCAAGACCATACTTAGTTACAAGTTCATCAAGGAAAAGGATAAATACCGAACCAAGAGTTATCTGAAGAACAACAAGCCCCATAACAAATGAAGGGGCTATGCCAGGAACATCAGCCACCGGAACTGCACCGGATATAACTACAAATATTAGTGCCTCGACAAATGCAAGTGAAATTGCCAAAACCTTCTGTGTTTCAAGGAACTTGGCACGATCTTTCTTGTCTTTCATATTAAGATTAATAATGCCTGCACCAACAAATAATTGCAGGAAGATACTGGCTAAAACAATCGGTCCAATACCTGTTGTTAAAAGACTGCCCATTCTTGACGCAGTTATAGTTTGCAGGAAATCTATTCCACCACCAACGATATCTTTAACACCAAATGCAGTAGTCTGATAGAGCAAAAAATAAAGTACTAGGACTACGGCAGTCCACATGAGTTTGTCTTTTGTCCCAAGTGGCTTATCAGGAGTTTTGATACCTGGCAAATATTTTGAGAACGAATGTATAATATCCAACACAGACAAGAATAACAACCTCAGCTATTGGTTTCAAACCTGGAACTGACGATAAAAAATCAGTTCCAGATTGTTGAAATTACTTTTCAACAAACCAGATTTATAAATACCACTGCCGCTTATGCTGCAAGCTTTGATATTTCCCCACCAGTTTCGCTTAACTTCTTTTCAACATTCTTACTCCAAGAGGCTGCTCGGATTGATAATGGCATAGTTACTTTTCCTGTTGCCAGTACCCGCCCATTGAATTCAAACGTGTATTTGCTACCGTGTTTTTCAAGCTTTTCAAGTACAGCTTTCCGATTTATTTCGTATAAATGAACTACACTCACGATAGTCTTTTTAACTGGTCTTGAAAACCCAAATTTACCAAAATAATCTTTATCGTATTTTGCAACCCAGGTCCCCTTGTGTTTGCAACGACCTGCATTTCCACGACCACCGCGATTACCACTACCTCGCCTATTCTTTACATTACCGCGACCGAAGCTTCTTGTTCCAAGATATTTGCTTTTTTGTTTTGCTTTTCTTTTCATAACCATCACACCATGCGCCGTATCAAAGAACTCAAGCCAGCTTCCCTTTTTCCAAGGTCACCTTCAGGATAGTTTTTCTTAACACTTTTATAACCTTTTGAAGGCGGACTGAGTCTGAATACAGGATTTACATAATCTTTGGTTTTCTTTCCAGAGAATATTTCTTTTGCAACTTTTCTTATAGCTTCTTCATTGTGCTTTGCACTGAAACGTTCACCAGCCACTTTTCCACGCTTGTAAAGCAACTTATATATTGTTTCCTCATCAATTGGACCATATGTTATGTAATCCTTAACCACGTTAAGCATTCCTATATTCTGGTCAGTATCTTCTATAAGAACGCAATGATTTGGTCTATTAAGAAGTAACAGCTCAAGTGTCTTCTCAACCTTTGGTCTGACCTTTCTTCTCCCTCTTACGCGCAATACAGCTAACATCATGTTATTCTCCTCTCGGTTTAATCAAACTCATATTGTCCAAGGCTTTGATGGTAGCCGAGGCCATGTTATAAACATTTTTGCCACCGTGACTTGAACTCCAGATGTCTTTAATCCCTGCCATCCCAAGAACCTTTTTAACAACATCATTTGCAGCAAGCCCAAGGCCACGAGGCGCAGGCTGAAGTGTCACTATAGTACTCCCCTCTTTACAAATAGTCTTGAACGCGATAGAATGTTTTACTGAACATTTACATTCCCAGCTTCCGCAACCTGAATTAACTGATATCATGTGTTTTTTTGCATCTTTTACCGCATAGTCTAAAGCAGGCTTGAGTTCATCACTCTTACCGACGCCAAGACCAACATGCCCTTTTCTGTCACCAATGACAGTAACAACACGGAATTTTGTCCTCTTTCCAGAGTCTGTGACTCTTTGAGTGGTACCTATTTTGAGCGTTTCTGATTCAAGATCAGGTAACAAAATATCGACGATTTCAGGTTCAAGTATTGGCTTACCAGATTCAATAACTTCGTCTAATTGAGTTATCTCACCGTTCTTAACCTTCAAACCTATTCTGGTTCTCGGACCCCATGATTCCTTGTCAACAACTCTAACTTTTTCTACCATAAATATCACCCACTATTTATCTTTGATTTGGTATCCTCGAAAGTGCTTTTATACTTGTCAGGAGGGTTTGTTAACTTGTCTCCAGGAACTTTATCATTATCGATTTTTGATTTGAGTCCTGAATCAACAGCCCCTTTCAATGCAGCAAAGAAAATAGAACCTTTGGAAGGAACATACATACCCATATCCAAAACAAATTCTTTAATCCCTTTTTTCTGTGCTAGCTTTCCCGCCATAAGACCTACAAGATATGCAGTCCATACATTTCGCTTTGGCTGCCATTTGTAGGTTTTTGCAAGGTGATTCCCATTTATTGTCAAAATGGTTTTGTCTCCATTTGGATAAAAGTCAACAAACTGCACCACAATATTCTTGTTACTTCTGCGGACAACCATTCTTGTTTTTCCGCTTTTGATTAGTGCTAACCGCTTTGCAAAATTGGTTTTGCCTTCATATCTTCTCCTGAATGAAACTCTAAATGATGGTCCTATAGCGCGCGTCATTTATTATCACCGTTTTTTGAATGGTTTTTTGCCTCTGGCTTTTTTGCAGCTACTGCATCTTTTGAATGTTTTTCAGTTGCTGTGTTCTTTGCACCTGCATTTGCATCCACTACAGATTTTGAAGCAGATTTTTTAGTAGTTATTTTGCGGGATTTCTTTACGAATTCAACCTTCGGAGGTTCATACTCTGATGCCACAAATTTGTTGTCTTTTAAATAAAATAACATTGCTCTCTTATTTCTGAAAATTCCACTCTTGACCTTGGCATAAACTTGTCGTTTTGAAGATTTGTCTAAACCATTGGATGATATAAGCAATTTAAGGAATTTTCTCTGGGAACGAACTTTTTGCATCCACATATCCTTAGAGACGCTTTTACTTCCCTTTCTACTCCCAGGACCACGTCTTCTTACTTTTCGCGTACTTGCCCTACCGCTGATCTTGCCTTTCTTAATTATGCCTTTATCGATCAAGCCGCGAACATCCACCCTAGTAAGTGCTCCTTCAGCCTCCTTGACGCCATCCGGAGATATTTTGATCCTTGATTCACCTACATTAAGGATATCCGCAGCAAGTCTTCTTACAGTTGATATAGCCATAAATATACACCTATTTCTTATTCAATGTCTTGTGTGATGCTTGTGCATCGTGAACTGATTTAGACGGCTTTTGTACCGGTTGATTTTGTTTTACGATCTGTTTTTGTGCATGGCCCTTTTTACCTGGTTTTGAAATGACTTTGTATTTTGGTTTCTTGTCAGCATCAACATCAGATTTCTTGCCAAAGTGCATGTTAACAACTTTTAGTTTCAGTTTTGCAGCCTTTTCTTCCATCAAAACTCTTTTCTTTGCTCCGATGGTTGATGCAATACGCACAGAAACTCCTTTTTCCTTCAGACCATCCAATTCCATAAGATTGTTTACAAGAACGTCAACAGTCCCGTTTGGATGTAATCCCCGAATTGAATCTGGATTTTTATAACCAATGCAGGGTGATGCACCAGTCCATTTGAAACCAATGCGTTTTTTATTATGAGTACCTCTCGGCTTTCTCCAGCGTGACTTGACACGCTTTTTGAATCCAGCATTCAAAACATTGAATTTTGGTTTTTTCTTTTTTTTGTCTGCCATGATTATCACTCTTTATCTAATTCATAAATGCCATCCTGAAAGGTCCTGGCATCTTTTTTCTTTATTTTCATTGCATTCTTCATGTTGCCTATAGTCTGGCCAACGGCTTCTTTATCAGGACCAGAAATCGTAACGCTCTGACCTTTTACATCAACTTTAGTAGTGCCAACCACGATTGTTTTCCTGGGTTGTTTCTCACCAAGAAAGTTCTTTATAAACATATCTCTTCCCTTGACTTCTATTGAAATCGGAAAATGGGCATGGAGTAGTTTTAGGTTTCGTTTGTAACCAGTTGTCACTCCAATAACCATACTGTTTATGACTGATTCGAGAGTACCTTTGAGTGCAGGATTATTGACAGACAATTCTAGCTTGTTACCATTAATCTTTACTTGAACAATCTTTGGAATAGTCCGATGGAGTTCACCCAATGGCCCCTTCACAACAAGGATTTGATCATCGATTCGAACATTGACTCCTTCTAATATTGTAACCATCAAAATCACCTAATATATATATGCGAGAAGCCTTCCTCCAATACGCATTTTCTCTGCGTCGGTATTTGTCATGATTCCGTTGGATGTTGAAACAAGCAAAATACCCACACCAAAACCAGGAATAAGTTCCTGTTCTTTTTTAGCCCATTCGCTTCGCTTTACCGGCAACCTTGGCTTTACAACACCACAGTTGTTTATTCTGCCATCAAGATAAACCTCAAAAAGACCAGTTTTTCCATCGTCAATTTTTTTATAGTCTTTAAGGTACTTGTGCTGCTTAAGAAGTTTCAGGACTTCTTCGATCAGACTAGTTGCCTTAACCGTACATGTATTCTGACCAACAATTTCGTGAGTTTTCAAAGTATTAAGTGCATCTGCAAGATGATCAACCATTCAATCAACCCCCGTACTTACGGAATCCTATGGCTTCTGCCATTTCCCTGAAACACCTTCTGCATATGTTAAGACGATATTTACGTATGAGACCACGATTACCGCCACAGTTTCTGCAGATTCGTTTTCCTTTTCCCTTAAATTTTTCATCCATTGGTAAATCCATAAAGATCACTCAATTTTTACATCAAATATGTTTTTGACAAACTCAATTGCCTCATCTTTAGTTATCCTATGACGCTTCCCTATGCGTGCAGACCTGAGTTTTCGTATTGAAACCCTTTTTCCAGGTCTTGTAAGGGATATGCATACATCAAAACCAAACATAGGAATTGATGGATCATATTTGATACCCGGAAAATCGATGTATTCATGAATACCAAATGAAACGTTGCCTTGTTTATCGAAATTTGAACTTTTTAGAACCTTTCTTTTTGCTGCAAGGGCTTTGTCAAGGAATGTCTTTGCAGAATCACCACGAAGAGTTACTTTTGTTCCTATTGCCATGCCTTGTCTCAGCTTGAAAACAGGTTGCCTTCGTCTTGCATGTGTTTCCACAGGGGTGTTCCCGTTGGCAAGCCTGCTAAGCAAACCCTTGGCACTCTCCAGATCATCACCTGGCTGACCAACCCCGATATTGACTGTAACCTTATCTAGAAGTATTTCTTGCATCTTGTTCATTCATTCACCTTACCGAAAGTATCATCAATCACAAAAAGATATTTTGCAACTGTAACAAACTCACCAGAGTCACCTGTTACAAGTGCCTCAGAAGGTTTTCCACCTTTTCGTTCTATGATTTCCTTGAGCTCAACAATTGAACCAACGTGTTTACCGTGAAGAATAAGGCATTTCGACCCAGACTTCCGGTTTAGGTGAGATTTCATTTTCCCATCAGGCAATGAAAGAACCACACTGTCTCCTACCATAACATGATTATCTGCGATCAGATTTCTCCCATCATGAAAAGTAAGATTTATTTTTCCAGCACGAATTACGTGTTTCTTAATAACCCTCGCGAGTTTAGTCAACGTATCAGATTTTTGTACTGAATAGAGACCAAGCCGCCCAAGACCATCAATAGATACTTTATAATGTTTGTCATCTTTTGGAATTGAAACAACATCCATAAGACCTATAGGAAATTTTTCACTGGCCCGAACTTTTCCATCAACAGTTACTAATCTTGAGGAAAGGATCTTCTTGACCTCTTTTGCAGTTCTTGCAATCTTCATCACATCCCTTAACAAAACTCCCAATGAGATGGAATAATTGACAGGATGTGGACCTGGGGATGTTCCAAGAATCCACGTGAACGCTTTTTTGTCGTGGATTGGAACTGCTTTCGGGGTAGTTATCCTTTTGGTGTGTTTTTTTGCTCCGCGTTTTGCCATAAATATCACCTAGATTTCTCATTTGACGCAACAGAAGTTTCGGCCTTTGGCTTTTCAACTTTGTCGGTCATTTCTTTATGATCGGCAGTATGATTCTCCTTGGCCTTTTCATTAGAGACCTTACCTACAGCAACATTCTCATCAACTGCCTCTTTTTTACCGTTCTTTTCATCATCTTTTTTAGGCTGTTGTTTCTTAGGTGCCTCTTTTTTGAAAGCATCATCTGAGAATATCTTTTTACGTTCTGGAGTTGATTCAAGACCAATAAGCATGAGATTTGAAGGTTCTATAGGAACAACAACCTCCCGACCACGTGCATTCTTTGCAACAACCCCTTCGAGATAAACTTTCCTTTTAAGAGTACTGACACGTCCAACTTTTGCATCTTTACCTTTATTCGGACCGCGCATCACCCTAACAAGATCACCGCTATGAACAAGTATCGCTCTTTTTTTGCTTTTCAGTTTACCTCTTAATTCCTTGGAAAGATGAACATGAAGCCTATTCTTTCTTTTATGAAGTTTTTCACTATAATATTTTTTTCTTTCAGTATCAGATTTCATCAAACAACACCTGCCGATATAGCCGCAACTTTTGGAAATCGTTCTGCAATTTCCCTTGCAACAACTCCTTTAATCTCAGTACCGACCGGAAGGAAGTCATCATTTACAAGTACGACCGCATTATCCTCGAACATGATTCTGGTTCCGTTCGGTCTCCTAAACTCTTTTTTCTGTCTTACGATAAGAGCCTTGACAACCTTGCCAACAAGATCGGGCTTTCCTTTTCTCACAGATGCTATGACGATATCACCAACACCCACCTGTGGCCCTCTACCGCGCGTACCTTTGTATCTTAAGGCACCAATGACATTAACTATTTTTGCCCCGCTATTATCACTGCATGGCAGGAAACTGCCAACCGTCAAAGTTTTTACAATGTTACTAGTAATACCCTTCATAACTATGCACCTGCTTTTTCAATAATCTCGACAACCATCCAAGCTTTTGTTTTGCTGAGTTTTCTTGTTTCTGCAACAGTAACTATATCGCCAACCGTGGCATTTATAGAGGAAGGATTGTGAGCAACAATGCGTGATCGGTTTCTAGCATATTTTTTATATTTTGAGAAATATTTGATTGAATCTCTTTCAATGACAACAGTCTTCTTCATCTTATCGCTTATGACCTTGCCTGTAACTACATCACCACGAGTGGATATGCCCTCGATCTTGTAGAATTTTTTATCGTCCGGATTCTCATTTTGAGATTTAACATTACCTGATTTTTCAGTCATATGACCACCCAACTTCGCTCGATCAATAGTTAATTGAACAAAGTTATTTTCCTTTGAACAAACGAATCTTTCGAATACGAAAGGTGTTCGCTTGCTTTGGTTCCAATGTAGAACCTTTTGAGTGAATGCGTTCCGATTTCTGAAACGCAATTAGTATTTGGTATTTGAATACAAAGATTTATAAAGTAAAACTACTCCAATGCCGGAGTATGATTGATGGGACTGGAATCATAAGAATATGTATGGTGAGGAATCATAACCACCAAACCAGCGCCCGAAGATAACGTTGCATCTAGTACATGCCCACCGACATGAGTAATGGAAGATAGATGAGAATGTGCCATTGTAGGTTCTGGTAATTCAGGATTTGTACAAGTCACGATCGTCGACCATCCTGGCTGTTGAAC
This sequence comes from Microcaldota archaeon, assembly GCA_018813505.1. Classification (GTDB taxonomy): domain Archaea; phylum Micrarchaeota; class Micrarchaeia; order Anstonellales; family Bilamarchaeaceae; genus Bilamarchaeum. The sequence continues at coordinate 167 of JAHJBM010000055.1, read as the reverse complement.
AGTATGTGCAAATGCTTTTTCTTTTTCAACACCTTTTCCAGGTTGTGGAACATAACCATTGCTAATCAATAGATCTACGGACTGAACAAATCCTTTGATCATTATCATACATTTTTCAGTTATGTTAAGGGTACGTAATAATTTAGGAAGCAATTCTGCAAGAGTTG
>JAHJBM010000054.1 GCA_018813505.1 Microcaldota archaeon | reverse complement strand
GAGGTTTTTCTTGGCTTATCATTGACCTTTGTCATGCTATCGTCTTGGTTTAACCTTTGTTGACCTGCCAATGCCATTTTATTCATAATTAGTCCACCCCCCACCGGTATGCTGTTGTTCTGCTTTATATAATTTTCTGCTGTCTTTCCATGAAAATGCACATTGATAAGTCAAGAAACCGATTTCTGGACACAAGACCATCAATTGGCAGAATCACAATACCGCATCTTTCTTAAGCTCACAGCGGATATCCTTTGTTTTTTCCATCCTACTTTCAATGATCCCATCTTTATCAAATACATAAAATGTAGTTTTGCACCGATACATTTGCGGAACAGTATAACTATTAGCATAAATCCTGACTGCCTTTTCAAGAAATTCCTTTGGACCAATGATCCCTACTCTTACCCTGCCTTTTCTAAGCTCGCTATTCGGGCTTAGTGAAAGCTCTTCAGGAACAGAAATCTCGGCTTCAGTCCAAACGTTATGCTTTGCACGATTTTCAACCCTTAAAATCAGTTCAATGTGATTTGCCGAATATCCGAAAAGGACATCAGGATGCACGCGTATGTTTATCTCAACCACTATAATCACCAATACATTTGCGTCTCGAGTTCAGTGTCTTGTGTTCTGTCTATGTATAATTCAAGACTCAAAATCACAGCCACAAAATCCGAGACTCAAGACACTAAAATCATTTCTTATTACACACCTAGACTTATAATATTTATCATTCAATTTATCTCATGATTCCTGAATCCAAGCTCATACGTTCAGAACTTACGATACGGGATATGGCTTTACCCGATGATATCCTTCTTGCCCGCAAATCACTCATACGCTGGCTTGCACTTTCTTTCGGTATGATAATGCCAAATGAGAGCCGAAGGCTTCTTTTAGACATCCTCGAAGCTCTAATCGAATTACATCTTAAACAGGAACATCCAACTACCAAAGATATATTACTCAAACTAGAATCAAACACCAAATCCAAGCAAAATCCAAAAGCAGTTTATTATCATCTCCAAAGGCTTCAAACCCACGGTATTCTTTCGAGGAAAAAAGGCATTTATTCAATAGGTGATGGCGAGGAAAAGAGTCTTAAAGAGATCTTCAGAGATATATATGCTAAAAAGGCCGATGCGGCATTTTTAAACATGGACAAAGCATTGGAAAAACTTGAAAATAGTTATCGTGCCTGATCTGATCACACAATTTCAGCCCCTTAAAGGTGGCTAACACGCGGTGTAAAAATGGAAGAACTTTCTGGATTTTACAAGTTGAGTGCAGAAGAACGTTTGAAAAAGATCAAGAAAATCGCCAATTTGACTGATGATGAAGCACAGATAATCAGCGATACTGGTGCTTTAAAACTTGAGCTTGCAGACCGGATGGTAGAAAATGTCATAGGTGCCATTCATCTTCCATTGGGTATTGCAACGAATTTTGTTATCAATGGGAAAGAATTCTTAATTCCAATGGCATTGGAAGAACCATCTGTGATTGCTGCAGCATGTAAAGCAGCAAAACAAACCCTTCCACAAGGTTTCAAGGCAGATGCAGATTCACCGGTAATGATAGGGCAGATTCAGGTAGTTGATATTCCTGATATAGGCAGAGCAAAGAAGGAACTCGAGCAAAAACGATCGGAAATAATGAAGCTTGCAGAAAAATGCCTTGAACCACATGCAAAATGGGGAATCAAACCTCTTGGATTTAATGTACGTGAACTATCTGACATGCTTCTAGTAGAATTTGATGTGAATGTAAGCGATGCAATGGGCGCAAACATGGTCAACAGCACGCTTGAGGGGGTTGCACCTGCAATAGAAGAATATACTGGTGGCAAGGTGCGGCTCAGGATACTTACGAATCTTGCAGTGAAAAGAAAGGCGCGTGCAACGGCGGTATGGAAAAAGGAAGTAGTTGGCGAAGATGTCATAGCGGGAGTTCTTGACGGATACAAACTCGCAAAATCAGACATATACCGTTGCGCTACCCATAATAAGGGGATCATGAACGGAATCGATGCCGTAATGCTTGCCACAGGAAACGACTGGAGGGCAGTGGAAGCGGGTGCTCATGCATTTGCCGCAATGAATGGATACAAACCACTTACGCATTATGAAAAAAATAAAAATGGCGATTTGGTTGGTACTATCGAGATGCCTCTTGTTTCTGCAACTGTTGGCGGTGCAGTAAATACCAGTCCGACTGCAAAAATCACACTCAAAATTTCAGGTGTCAAAAGCTCCGCAGAGCTTGCAATGGCAGCGGTATGTGTCGGGCTTGCAAATAATTTTGCAGCACTCGCAGCATTAAGCACAGTCGGTATACAAAAAGGCCATATGAAGCTCCATGCAAAAAACATCGCAGTGCTTGTTGGTGCAAAAACACCTGAAGAAATCGATGCAGTTGCAAATGAACTTGATAAATTAAACGATTTCAGTTCTGAGAATGCAAAAAAAATATTAGATCGGTTGAGGGTGGCATAAGTGATATATTATTTGATATTCGGTTTTTTCTCTCTGATTGTTGCATTTCTTATGACCAAGTTCCTTATTCCAAGGCTTGTACGTGCTGGTCTGACAGGCAATGATGTTAATAAGTTAGATAAACCCTTGGTGGCTGAAATGGGCGGTCTTGCCATAGTCGGTGGACTCAGTGCAGGTATGCTTTTGGCAATTTTTTTCAATTCATTTTTTGCACTTGATTTCAATCTTATCTATATTCTCGCTGCACTATTGACAGTATACATAATCTCGCTTATAGGAATCTGCGATGACTTGCTTGACATGCCGCAATGGCTCAAAGCAATATTGCCGCTTTTTGCAGCAATTCCTCTTGTGGCAGTAAGCGCGGCTGGGAGCACCGAAATATTCATTCCGTTTTTCGGTTCACTTGATGTCGGCATATTCTATATTCTGGTGCTTATTCCGATAGGTATTGCAGTTGCTTCAAACCTCACAAACATGCTTGCAGGATTTAATGGGATGGAAGCAAGCATGGGTGCTGTTATTTTTGCGGCAGCTTCGTTAATTTCAATAAATAATGGCTCAACTGAAATGGCAATAATCTCCATTTCAATGTTTGGGGCACTTCTTGGATTTCTTTTCTTTAATCGCTATCCATCAAGAGTATTTCCAGGTGATGTCGGTAATCTCAGTATTGGTGCAGTGCTTGCAAGTAGCGTGATAATTGGCAATTTCGAAACCGCCGGAGCGATTCTGGTCGTACCCTATGTGGTCGATTTCTTCATTAAGATGAAAAATAAATTCCCAAGCAGCAACTGGTGGGGAGAAAACCGTGAGGCAAAACTCTATCCAGTTGATGGACAGGTTCGTGGTTTTGCACAATTAATAATGAAAAAGGCGAATGGAATCAGCGAGAAAAATCTTGTATTGGCATTTGTTGCAATAGAGCTTGTTTTTGCAGTGATTGCGGTTTTGCTATATATGTAGTTATATTTAGGATTTTCACTTCATAAAAAAAACAGCATTTTGTCACATACCCCTTTTTATATACTTTTCGCAACAATATCACAATGATAATATGAGCGTAGTCAGAAATGGCAATGGATTGATGTCAAAAAAACCAGTTATGGTTGGGGTCTCTCAGCCAATGGAAGACCTCCGGCGTACCATATCTCGCTTTGCCAAATATGACTATCCAGTATTGATTACTGGTCCAACAGGCTCGGGAAAAGAGCTTGTAGCACGTGGAATACATTTTCAAAGTACCAGAACCAACGATCCTTTTGTTGCCATCAATTGCACTTCTCTCCCCGGAGAGCTTATGGAAAGCGAACTTTTCGGTCATAGCAAGGGAGCATTTACTGGTGCTGATTCTTATCGACCAGGGAAATTTGTCGTTGCCAATGGCGGCACACTTTTATTTGATGAAATTGGTGATATGCCACCTTCCATGCAGGCAAAATTGCTGCGAGTACTTGAAGATAAAAGTTTCGAGCCTTTAGGTTCAGATCGTCCTGTCGAAGTAGATGTGCGAATTATGGCAGCAACAAACCGAGACCTGGACCAAATGATCCATACTGGTGCATTTAGATTGGATCTTTACCATCGCTTACGTGTCCTTGATATATCGGTGCCATCTTTGAGTGAACGTCTTATTGATGTGCCATTGTTGGTTGAGCATTTTCTTAATATTCATAATGACAAATATGGTGAATCTGTTTCTATTACAAGCGATGCAATGACACCATTATGTCGATTTGCAGGCACTATGGCTGGCAACATAAGGGAGCTGATACATGTTGTCCAGCGACTGGCAGTTGAGTCTGATAATGGAGCCATAACAAAACCTCTAGTGGCCGGCTATATGGATGCCGGCAGGTACCATAGTCTCGCATCAGATGGGGGATCAATCCAGTGTAACCCTGACAGTGGAACATTGCTTCAAGATGGACTGGGCTCACCATTAGATCTTGGGCCTCTTCCTGGTTCAATCGATTATTCTTATGATGGCATTCCTATAATCGGGTCATCCACTAGTTCGCAAACGGCGCCTGGGGATTTAGAAATGTCAAAACATTCTGCACCCTCTTCGCATTCTGAACCAAGTGATGTTGGGGAAGTCGATATTTTATCGAGTATTGCAGCAGATACTACATCGTATTCAGATCTTGAACGTGAGTTAATCCCACATATATTCAAAATAGATCTTCGTAGATCTGGTATTTCCATCTATCACACTCTCAAGTCCTTGATCCAGCATGATTTTTCCATACAATCTACCTCACTAAAAACATTCACTATACAACTCAGAGTCCGGTTCTTATCTGATTGCCTATCATTAGCCATAGAACAAAATTTCAGTCTTACTGAGCTTGCTTCAAATTTGGGCATTGAAAAATCCCGCCTTTACAATTTGCTCAGTTCATATGGTCTTCAGGACAAAGCAGGTTCATTAAAAAATAGTCGAATTGGTTCTTCTTCGCTTTAGATCATCGAAAAAGTTTTTCTGAGTCCATCTTCAAGTCCGACAGCAGCTTTAAATCCGAGGACTTCTTCTGCCTTTGACACTATGGCACACGAATATCTGATATCTCCTTCTCTTTCATCATTGAACTCTAGTTTCAGCGTCTTCCCGCTGGTTTTTTCAATGGCAGATACAAGATCAAGCAATGCGGTGCCTTTTCCAGTGGCTATGTTAAAGGATTCTCCGCTGGTTTTAGAAAATGCAGCTTTCATATTTGCCCGCACTACATCAGATACATGTATAAAATCACGCGTCTGTTTTCCATCTCCGTAAATTTTTATTATTTTAGGTCCAAGCGCATTTTTCAGGAATATTGAAACAACTCCTGACTGTTGCCTTGGGCCATAAACATTAAAATATCTGAGGCAAACTGTTTCAAGCCCATTCTCCCCTGAATATGCATGCATGAGATCTTCTGCTTCTTTTTTTGATTCGCCATAAGGATTTTGTGGGTCTGTTTCTTCATTTTCTTTGACAGGATATTTTACATCAGGATAGATTGCTGCAGAAGATGCAAATATTACTTTCTTCACATTTTTCCTGAGTGCCATATCAAGAACATTTTTTGTGCCTTCTACATTCACCTTTTTAGTAAATTCTGGGTTTTTCACTGATTCAGGAACCGAGACCTGTGCAGCCTGATGAAAAACTATTTCCACATCTTGAAATGCCTTTGAAAGTGTATCTTTATCCAAAATGCTGCCTGTGATTATGTTTGCGCCTTTTGGTTTTTGTTCGCCTGTTGAAAAATCGTCAATGATGCCGACTTCATGCCCGTCTTCCAACAGTTTCTCTGAAATGTGGGATCCTATAAATCCAGCGCCACCAGTAACCAGTGTCTTTATCAAAATCACCTTTTCTAATTTAACCTATCTTTGTTTCCTTTGCTTGAAATTCCTGCAAACTTTTCGTAATCTTCAACCCTTCCAACGTCGTGCCAGGTGCCTTCAAATATATATGCCTGAATATTTTTCTTCTTTGCAAGAAGCCGTGGTATTACATCCTTGGCAAAATCATCTTTCTCTTTTATATAGTCAAATATCTCCGGTTCAAATATGTAAATCGCAGTGTTGTATAAATGTTCGATGACTGGTTTTTCGCTGAATCCCACTACCCTGCCTTTTTTTACATCTGCAATTCCATATTCTAAAGCGATTTTATTTTTGTAAAGTGCTATGGTGGTCATTGCCTTATTTTTCTTGTGGTGTTTGAGCATATCTGACAAATCAATATCAGTTATATGGTCCCCCATAACCACTGCAAACGTATCTTTAATACGATTCTTATGCCCAATTATCGATCCAGCCGTGTTCATTTTTTCCTTTTCAATCAGATATTCTATCTTCACGCCGAATTTTTTTCCATCGCCAAAATACAGGATTATCTGTTCGTGCTTGTAGCCTACAGTCATAACAATGTCGGTCATGCCTGAGCGTTTTATGTTTTCTATTACATGTCCGAGTATCGGAATTCCTTTTATTTCCAGCATTGGTTTTGGCTTTGAATAAGTATATGGCCTGAGTCGTGTTCCTTCTCCACCAGCGAGAATAAATATCTTCATATTTTACACCATTTTGTGCTATGAACTTTAATAAGAACTAAGCAATTAAATAATATCCTATAAGAGCCCCAACGAGCGAACATATGAAATTTGTTGTTCCCTTTGTTCCTATTCCTCGCTCTTCCAGGACCCCGAACATACTATCGATAACCGAGCCTGCAAGGCCTGCCAAACCTATAAGCAAAGCCTGTGTTGGCGTTACACTGAATACAAATATTGCAAAAAGACCGATTATACTAGAACCTGCAAGCGAAGCGATAGTACCTATCTTGCTCACAGCACCACTCGTACCTGGTTTAACTGGTTTTAGGTCAAAAAGCGAGATCGGATCATCTGATTCAAGAACCCCTATCTCAGATCCAAATTTGTCGGCAGTAACCGCAGCTAATGATGCGATGAATGGCATTGGGCCGATATATGGACTTAATATGACAAGTGCCGATGGCAAGAGTCCATTTGATAATACATTCTCCCATCCTCGTTCATGTTCATAAAGTCCACCATCTCTTTTTATCTCATACTCATACTTGGTTACAACAATTGCAAGAAAAAAGAAAATAAGCATTAGGATAAGATATTCGGGTCCACCAAAAAAGAATAATATTGCACCAAACGCTATTGCAAGAATGGCTCCTCCTTTGTCCAGGACCCTCAAATCAACACCCTACCTCTGAATCTTTATCTCTATTGAAGATACTTTGTTTTTAGAACCATCTTCTGACATAAGTTCTTCTGTAGATATATCTATACTACCTACTTTTGCTTCTGGCATAAATCTGTGTCGAACTATTTCAACTACATCAACTGCTCTTGAAATCAGTTTTCCTCTTGCCTTTACAGAAACATGCTCTGCTCCGTTGTTGAATTGTGTTACCACTGCCAGAACATACCCCATTGTTCCCTTTTTACCTATGAAAACCGTGTTGTCATCCCTTTTGCTTGTTTGATGTGTGGTGGCTTTATCTTCCATTTGTCCTGTTTCTTCTGTTTTGTGTTCTTCCATGTGTTTCACCTTTTGTCAAAGATTTGTAGTATCCTGACAAATCAGATAATTATCATAGTTAAGATCCAGAAAATATATCTGTTTCATTGTATCGTTAAGAACGTACATTAATCAATTTAAATGTTTGTAGGTCAGGTTTTTTGTTTTGAGTTCTACCAAATCAGCATTTTCCTCATAAAACTTAATTGGTATAGTAATTTTTACATCATTTTTATATTATTTTTGTGAAATTTTACTACTTTTTATAGAAAAGATATAAATATATCATTGTTCATATTAAGTATGGGAGGTTGAGAACATGAATGCGGTTGGGTCTGTAAGAATGGTAGGAAAAACCCCCGGTATCATGGGGGAGTTGGGTAGAATTACTAAGAGTGATGAAGAGTTAATTCAAGAACCTATAAATATCGAAATTCTGTCATTAGGTCCATTATTCAATCAGATTGATTACGGACGGCTCTATTGGCAGACACAACGGGCACCGTTTTTCAAACACGTGCCCATCTAGCGAGATAAGTAATCAATAAAATTCTGAAACGAAACCGCTATGGGTTTCTGCGAGCCAACAGCATATGTTTGTTTCTTGCTGTTGGCAACTCTTATCGTATTTTGGTTTATATCATTCATAACAAATTAATCTGAACTAGCTACTGGTACATTTATATATACTTTCCATCACTATTTTTTGTCATGAGAGATAGACAATCGAATATAACAATCCTTTACCTTGAAGGAGATTATTATACTCACGTGTCTATTGGCGAGTACTTAGAGAATGCAGGCTTTACCGTTATCCATGCCTACAATCCATATGAAGCAAATCAAGCACTGGCAGAACATAAAATAGATCTATTGGTTAGCGATGTACTCAACGATGGTTTAGTAGTTCATCCAGATTTTATTTCGTTTATCGAAGAACGCGTTCGTAAAGGGTTGCCTATAGTATTTTTTTCAGGCGGTGATTGGGATGAATATCCTAAACTTGAAAATGTTGATTTTGTGTCAAAACTCAGGCCATATGATCTATTGGAATCAATACATCACCTGCTCGGTCTTAACGATGTTGCATTATCCAAACCGACTGTATTATATTTTGATGATAATTATGGTTATTTCAACAGTCTTAGTACTATTGTTCAGTCTGCAGGATTCGATGTTTTTGGTTGTGATAAACTTGAGTATGCGTTACACTCGTTGAGAAGTGAAAAAATCAATGTAGTGCTTACAGATATTGATCATGATCAAGATAGCAAAGTCACTCCTCGCTTCTTGGAATTTGTTAACGCATGCGTTCGTGGTGGTATACCAATTGTTTTTCTAAGTGGTATGAAATATGAACGATTTGCTAATCTCCCAAATTCAATATTTGTTGAAAAAGACATGGGTTGTACTGCGAAAGTTCTTAATGCACTTCATAATTTGCAAAAAAAGGATGCCAGGCCATACATTCTGCATTTGGATGATTTTAATGATAATGAAAATCCAGAAGACCGTGAGATATTTGTTGGTCTTTTTGCGGATCTAGGATATCGTATTAGATCAGTTAGATATGCATGTGACGCATTAGAATCAGCAGTATCCGATCCTCCGGATCTTCTTATCACAGATGTGTTCGCTGTAAGCAATGATCAATGTAGTTTTTATCAACTAACAAGTTTGTGTGCTGCTTCTGACGTACCCATAATAATTTTTAGTGGTGCTAATTATGGCACTGGGATTCCTGAAATACCCAATTCACGAATATGTAACAAACCAAAAATACGTCAGTTATTTGCAGAAGTCAGTACCTCGCTTGCTGGTGTGAGCCGAGAAGTTCTTGTTATAGATGACAACCCCCGATCAAGGGAAAATATTGCAGAAGTTCTTACTGATGCTGGTTTTAAGCCAACAACCTGTCCAACTCCTGATCATGCAATTGACTTGCTAAGGGATTATCCTGACCGCTTTGGAATTGTGACCTCGGATGCTGTATTCGAAGGACGCGGTAGCGGTCAGGGTATCAATGAAATTTATCTACTTGCTACTGATCAAGGGGCTATCACGGTTGCGTTGACTAATGCAGTGTATCATTCTTTGTTTGATGAGTTGCATATTCATCACAAATATGATAGTCTTGCTAAACTTCCAGATACAATACATCAAGCGCTTAGGGAACTATGGCTCAGTAGAAAAGATAGTGCTGATGCACCTGTGATTGATGAAGCTAAACTTGCAAACGAACTAGAAATCCTTGCAAATCCCATTTCGCATGTTGAAGTTCCACTTGCCAAGTTTAGGCGTAAGGTTGCTAATGATGGTAGTTCTGCTGGTGCTACTGCGCGTGATATGCTTTTTGCAATCGATTTGCAGGATTTGCTTAGACAGACATTTCGTCAGGAAATGGGATGCGGGCAAGTTTGTTCAAAACGAGAACTCAATGCTATGCTGGATGCTTGTCGAGAGATTTCCAGAAAACTTAACTCAAAGTCTCCACACAAAGATCCCACGCCTCGAAATACTGGATTACAGAAAAAACTATATTGATCAAGGTCTCCAACTATCCTCATTATCAAATATGTTTTCAATCTCACAAATCAATTCCGTTGGCATTTAAAGCAGGGTATCATACGAACAAATTCCCTTTAGTTCTTATCGACGTGGTCTTTATTCCGTTTTCCATATGGACGTGGATTTCTGCGGTTCTCATTGCCACGTCAGCAGCAGGTATCATTCTTAAAAAATCATTCGATATATTATTTTATCATGTATCACAATTTTCTCGCACCTGTATTTGACTATTCTGATATCGCATTCAGATTATTATGTCAAAAATATGGTGCAGATGCTACTTGCATTCCTCTTGTGAATGCATTGGCCCTAGTACACAATAAACACAATCCAAAAAAACTTGCATCAATTTTTCCAGATTCAAATGAAAAAGAAAGAAATTTAGGGGTTCAATTTGTTAGTAGCGATGCAAAAACTATTGCACAGGCGTCTCAACTTATCCTAGATTCAAAGCCATATGTAAAATGGCTAAACATCAATTGTGGTTGCCCCTCTTCGAGAACAATGGGCTGTGGCGGCGGCAGTAGCCTTCTTGATAAACCAGAAATAATTGCAACCATAGTTTCAGAGATGAAAAACAATACTTCTCTTCCAGTATCTGTGAAAATGCGAATAAACAAAGATCCAAATCAAACTATTGCACTATGCAAACAAATCCAGGATGCTGGTGCGGATTTTCTTATTGTACATGGTAGAACTCCGAATCAGGCCTATTCTGGTAAGTGTGATTGGGATATAATAAAGCTGATAAAAGAAAACATATCAATTCCTGTTGTTGGCAATGGAGATATCTCTTCTGAAAGTCATGGTTCAAAACTGGTAAATGGGGGGTATTGTGATTCGTTTATGATTTGTAGGGCAGCCATGTCAAACCCAATGGTTTTTTGCAATAAAATTCCAAAATCATTATCCGAACGAGTAAATCTATTGCGTGAGTATATATCATTTTATGAAAAATATTTTGGAGATTCCAAGCTATCAGATCTCAGACCAAAAGCCATAAATTTTATGAATTCATTAAGAGGTGCAAGGGAACTTAGGGGTAAAATATCACAGGTCAAAACTATCGAAGAGCTGTCAGAATTACTTGATTGTGTTTGATCCTCTTTAGAATTATTGATTATTATATTGTGTTATTAAATCAAAATTATAAATGAATAGAATAAAAAAATATCAAAAAAATTAACATAAGAAAGATCAGAGTTTTAATATTAAATTCTAGAATCTTCTCTTTGGTTTATAGCAGTCCCTGCAATAAACGGGTCTACCATCTTGTGGCTGGAATGGCACTTTACAATCTTTGCCGCATTTTGAACACACAGCATCGTACGATTGCCTATCTTCGCCTCTATCATCGTCATCTTCGCTCATTTTATTTTCACCTATTAAATCCAGACCTTGTCCAGATTCAAACTTTTAGTCAATCCATATATGTGCTGGATATTCTATTTCCAGAACAGAAAAGGAAGTAACCTTCCTTGGATTAACTATGGTATATATCATATATGACCTATTAATAAATCTACCTATAGTGATATCCTAAAAGTTTTCTCAGTATCATATCCTCAGTTGCCCTTCTTATACACACAAAGGAGATGCGGTCCCACATGTATTTTAGGCTGCATTGGTATTTGTTTATTCCTTATGCAAATGTATCTCTCGACTAAGTGACCAGCTCAGTATGGTTCTAATCCCAACGATAACAGCGATTGAAGCTATTTCTTCTATGGTTGCGACAATTGAAAGCTGAATAAGATCTGCAGCAACAAAAAAATCAAGTGAAAAAATTATTTTTTGGATCAGGTTTCTTTTCACATGTTCGTATTGGTGGAATCTCTTCCCTTTACTCAATTCTATTGTTAACATCCTATATATTGTGATAGCGACTCCGTATATGATAATTATAATTCCTACGCCGGCAATTATAAGTGATATATTATTCAGGACATCTGAAATCATTCCAGGTAACATGACTGGAATAAGGAAGTAAGGATTAAAACCGTTTCTAAATCGATTTGTGCGTGGTTTTTCAATTTATACAAGATATTCGTATTCTCTATTCAAAGTATGCCACAGCATTCCTAAAAATCTTCATTCCTGGGCCTTCCTTTGGAATTTGTTTTCCTTCTCGTTTGTATTTTTCCTTTAGCAGCGGCCAATTCGGTAGGTTGGTGAAATGCACAGCCCGCTCTGGATGCGGCATCATACCAAGAAGCCTACCTGTTTTGTCCGTGATTCCTGCAATATCTTCAATCGAGCCGTTTGGATTTGGTTCAAGCATGCTATAATCGTACATATCTCCTTTGTCATATTTGCATGCAATTTGATTATTCTTCTTTATTGTATCCATTACCCTCTGCTCAGCATAAAATTTACCTTCTCCATGTGCAATTGGTACGCTGATCATCTCCAAATCCTTAATCCACGGACTGTTACCATAAAAGCGCAAATCAACCCATCTATCAAGATATCTCGCAGAATCGTTATGTGCCAATGCAGCTTCTCGTTTTCCATAACTTTCGGTTGCAGGCAAAAGGCCAAGATTGACCATTATCTGAAATCCATTACAAATCCCTATGGCAAGTTTATCCTCTTTGGCAAATTGTTCTATCTCATTCCAAAGATGATTTCTTATTCGATTTGCATATGCATTACCTGACCCAGTATCATCACCGTATGAAAATCCACCTGGAAACGCTAGTATTTGATAATTCTCAAGCTTTTTCTTTTTATCTATCAAATCATTAACATGCACGATATCAGCTGTTGCTCCAGCGTTTTCAAAAGCAAATTTTGTCTCTTCTTCACAATTGATTCCATATCCAGTGAGTGTGATAACCTTTGGTTTTTTCATTTCAATAACCTCCAAAAGTGGATTTGTATGACTTCATCAAATCCGAGATATTTGTATTGATTATTGTTTTGCCATCTTTTCCTTTAACTGCGAATGTGCTACTCTTGGTTACTTTCCCAATATTTGCCAATGCGTTTCCATGCATAATTTTTTCAAATGCATTTTTGTTTTCAGGTGCGATGGTTACAACGATTCTACCCTGTGTTTCCGAATAAAGCGCAAAATCTTCTCTTGTCCAGGTTCCGGAAAGTTTACTGAGTTCTATGCCAATTCCTAGCATGCCTCCAATTGCGGTTTTTGCCAATGCAACCACAAGGCCTCCGCGATGCACGCTTTGGGCAGATGATATAATCTCATTTTGCACGGCTTTGTGGAAAGCGGCATATATCTTTTTGTTTGTCTTAGCATCAACCACTGGAACAACGTTGCCAATATATCTCTTTTTTTGCCTCTCTTCACCCAACATTGCATAATATTCAGAAGCACCAAGCTCGTCTTTTGTTTCTCCTATCACATAAATCAAATCGCCCTCGAATTTTGCATCGAGCGATACTGCCTTCATAACATCATCAATCACTGCTATCGAGGATATCAAAAGCGTTGGGGGAACAGAAATCTTGACTTTGTTCCCATGCTCGTCATAACCATTGAAGTCATTGAACATGCTATCCTTGCCAGATATGAACGGGGTCCCATAGGAAACTGCATAATCATAGCATGCCTTAACTGCTGCTTTCAATTGTCCGAGTCTTTCCGGTTCATTTGAGCTACACCAACAGAAATTATCCATAAGTGCGATGTGTTCGATATTTGCACCGGCAGCAACCGCATTTCGTATTGCGGTATCAATTGTACATGCTGCCATATGATAAGTATCTATATCGCTATATGACGGGTTTATTCCTTGCGAACAAACAACTCCTTTATTCGAATCCAATCTAGGTCTTGTGACTGAAGCATCACCATTAACCCTTCCCTTTCCATGGAGTGGTTTTATGACAGATCCTGCCTGAACCTCATGATCATATTGTTTTGATATAAACTCATGGCTAGCGATATTCAGTCTCGCGAGCATTAAGAACAGTGATTGTGTAAGGTCATGCGGAACTGGGATTTCGGGTTCTTCGTATTTCTGTTTTGTGTATGTTGTTTTCATGGGTCTTGGCGGAAGTCCATCATGCAGGAAATCCATATCTATATCCATGATTTTTTTGTCATTATATTCTACTACACATTTTCCTGAATCATTAAATTCTCCAATGACAGTGGCTTCAACCCCTCTTCTTTTCATAAGATCAGAAAATTCGAGCCATTTGTCTTTTGGTATCGCCATTGTCATTCTTTCCTGCGATTCTGAAATCCAAGTTTCCCAAAGCGATAATCCTGGATATTTAAGTGGTACGGTATCGAGTTTCACACGGCATCCACCACATTCTTTTGCCATTTCAGCTACGGAGCATGAAATCCCTCCGGCTCCATTATCTGTAATGCTGTTGTAAAGTCCTCTGTCCCGTGCTTCCTTTATGATCGCATCGCTGAGTTTCTTTTGTGTTATTGGGTCTCCTATCTGGACAGCAGTAGCCGGACTTCCGGCGTCCATTGCTTCGGATGAGAATGTTGCTCCATGTATACCGTCTTTTCCAACACGGCCACCAACCATTACTATATAATCGTCTTTTCTTGCTTGTTTTGTATGTGATGACTTACCGTTGATATGTTTAGGTATCAGACCAACAGTACCTACAAACACAAGTGGTTTTCCCTTGTATCTTTCATCGAACACCACAAATCCTTGCGGAGTAGGAATTCCGGATTGGTTACCTCCTGCGTTCACTCCGTTTATTACTCCTTCCATTATCATTCTTGGCGGGAGCATTTTTTGCGTAAAACTCTTTCCTTTATAGAGCGGGCTGTTATCATTTGGATCTGCAAAACAGAAGCCATACATATTAATGACTGGTTTTGCTCCAAGGCCAAATCCTATGGTGTCTCTGTTTACTCCAACAATGCCAGTAATAGACCCGCCAAAAGGATCAAGGGCAGATGGACTGTTGTGTGTCTCTGCCTTATCAGTAATCAAATATTCATCATCAAAAACTATTGCACCTGAATTGTCTGTAAATACCGAGACGCAAAAATCATCCTTTCCTTTATCTGCACGGATTTTTTTTGTTGCTTCCTTGATATATGTTTTATAAAGTCCGTTTTTTACCTCATCAATCGGGTCTGCGAAAATCGTATGCTTGCAGTGTTCTGACCATGTTTGCGCTATTGATTCCAGTTCAATATCAGTTGGATTTCTCTCGCGTTTTTTGAAATAACTCTGGATTGTTTTCATATAAGAAAGGTCCAGTGCAAGAGGTCCGCGTCTGCTTCCGTTTTTATCTTTATTTTGTATGCCGTTCTTTCCAATGATTGCAAGTTCTTCATCACTCGCATCAATTATCGGTACGATATCAGCAACCGGAACATCAATGAGCTTCACTTTTGGAACACCAATGCCCATACCTCCATCTTTTATGAATTGTGTATTTGTCTTATTTATAATGCGTTGAATCAGTGGATTATGCAAAGAAGAAACTATTCGTTCTATCTCGTCTTTATCTAGTGTTCCTGTCAAAAATACGATTTGTGATGTATAAACCTCGTCTCCAGACTTCAGTTTCTGCTTGAACAGATCTTCAATTCCCTGTTTTGTTGTATTTGCCACATTATCAGTAACTCCGGGAAGAAACCCTATCTCAATGGCAAAATCAAACTTTTGTGGTGATTGCGGTTTGTTTATGTTTGATTTTTGCGTTACTGGGTTTGTAAGCATTGATGCTATCTGTTCGAGTTTCCCCCCGTCAAAATCTGCATCAATGGTATAAACATCAATTATGCTCAGATCATCTATGTTCCTGATTCCCAGTCGCCCTAATTTTTCTTTCAACACATGTGCACGGGCATCCAAAATTCTTGAACTGATTTCTATTCTATGTGCCATAAGCAAACACCAAACAAGTACTAAATATTTATTGGCAATAAAATATAAAACATCAGATTATAAAAATTAGAATAAAACAATAAAAAAATACAAACTATTGTTTTTCAATTTTGAATGTTGCCTTATTTTCGTTATCATTTATATTCAAAAGAATTATCTTATACTCCTTCCAAATATGCTCTTTTTTGCTTGTGTATGGTTCTGAAAGATCTTCAAATGTAAGTTCTTTGGTCTCATTACCTTTTTTCAAAGCAACATAGACCGACACACCACTTCCAGCGGGCATTTCATCGGTTGGATCCGGTTCTATGCTCTCATAAACAATGTCTTTGACTTCTATTTCCAAATTCCCCCCATCAATTATGGTTTTTTCTCCGATTCCCAGCATGATTTCTTCCGAAGTATTCTCTTTGGCCATAGGTTCACCATTTTCTGTCGGTGTAGTGGTACACCCAAACAGCATTATCATCATAATAAGAATAATAATTTTCATGCATTCTAATTTATCGTGAAAATTTAAATATTTAGTCTAAGAAACGACGTTGCACAGGTTTTCTATCTAAATTTATAAAAGAAAAAATGAAAAATAGATAGTTAGCTCATTCATCCTCGAGGCTGACCATTTTTTTCTTATCCTGCATATTTTCAGTGAGCATTGCCAGTCTTTCAAGGATTATCTTGGTCTCTGCACTGTTCACTATCCTTCTTGTTCTCTCAACTGCATCAGGATTTACTGACATGGATGTGGTACCAAATTCGACGAGTTTTTCTGCAAATTCAGGATATACTGATGGTGCCTGACCGCAGAGCGATGTAGTTACGCCATATCGTTTGCATGTGGTTATCACCTGTTTCAATGCGCGCAATACTGCTTCATTGCGCTCATCAAATCCCTTTGCCATAGTTGCATTATCCCGATCTATACCAAGTGTGAGCTGGGTAAGGTCATTTGTACCTATGGATATCCCATCTATTCCCTCTTCACAGAATTTATCAATAAGGAATACTGTGCTTGGCACTTCAACCATTATCCATAGTTTGAAATCCCTGGTCCTGTAAATTCCAACTTCATGCAATGCCTGTTTTATGGCTCTCAATTCCCCAATTCTTCTTACAAATGGTATCATAAGCCACAGGTTTGGCAGGTGATACTCTTCGCGCACTTTCTTAAGTGCTTTTAGCTCCATTTTGAATACATCTGGCTCTGCGAGATATCTTGCAGCTCCCCTATAACCCATCATCGGGTTTTCTTCATGTGGTTCGTATTTGTCACCACCTTCCAGATTTCTATATTCATTTGTCTTGAAATCAGTTGCCCTATAAACCACAGGCCGTGGATAGAATGCAGCTGCGAATTTTCTTAGGTCTGATGCTAGTTTATCAATAAATTCCTGTTCTCTCCCTTCATCGAGCATTTTTCTTGGATGTTGTCCCATTTCGGCAATCATAAACTCTGCCCGAAGCAATCCAACTCCGTCTACAGGGAGTTTTGAAACTTTTTCAGCCATTTCAACACTTGCCAGATTTACATAAATCTTAGTTCCTGTTATCGGTGCCGCACTTGTAATCATATGTGCTGTTTCATCAGATTTCTTGGTTTCAGGGGCAGAAATTAGGCCTTCATAAACAAGTCCATGGCTTCCATCTACACTCACATCAATTCCTGTTTTCAAAATTTTTGTGGCGTTGCCTGTACCTACGACACATGGAACACCAAGTTCCCTACTTACTATTGCTGCATGGCTTGTCATGCCGCCGGTATCAGTTACTATGGCAGATGATTTTTTCATTGCAGGTACAAAGTCTGGCGTTGTCATTTCAGTTACAAGTATTTCTCCGCGTTGGATCAGTCTGATTTCAGAAGAATCCTTTACTATGTGTACTTTACCCATTCCTATTCCAGGGGATGATCCAAGCCCTTCAACAAGTATCTTTGCATCTCCAACCGTTTTCTTTTGAGTGGTTTTTTCTTCGGTCATATTCTCTTTCACCTCTTCGTTGTCTCCTTTGTCTAGGGTTGTTATCGGTCTTGATTGGACAATATAAAGATTGTCTTTTTCAAAAGCATATTCAATATCCTGGGGGTATCGGTAATGCTCTTCTATCTTTTTGCATATTCTTGCAAGGTCTTTTATCTCAAGGTCAGAAAGTTTTTGCTTTCCTTGTGCATCATCCTTTATGTCTACTCTTTTGTTTTTTCCATCCATCTTTATTAGCATCCATGGCTGTTTTGCTATACTCTTGTCGATAATATTGACTGTCTTCTTATCGATATGGTATGTGTCTGGGGTTACCTGTCCGCTTACAACAACTTCGCCAAGTCCGTATGCAGTTTCTATTGAAAGTACGTCTGGGTCCTGGCTAAGCGGATCAACCGTAAACACAACTCCAGCCTTTTCACTTTGCACCATCATTTGCACTACTGCGGCTAACCCTACTTTCATATGTTCGAATTTGTTTTCAACTCTGTAATAAATTGCTCGTGGTTCAAAAAGTGATGCCCAACAGTCCTTCACTGCCTTAAGAAGTGCCTGATCACCGACAATATTAAGATAAGTCGATTGTTGTCCTGCAAAACTTGCGGTTGGAAGGTCTTCGGCAGTTGCACTACTTCTTACTGCAACATACGTTTCTCTTCCTGTCATGGTGTTTAATTCCTTGTATGCCTTCAGGACATCATGTTCAATATCTTTTGGAGCTGGATTATTTACTATCATGTCCTTTATCTTATTAGAAGCCGCAACCAACGCGTCCTGATCATTTACATCTAATTCGTTCAATATATTTCCTATTGGTTCCCGAAGATTATTAGCTTCAAGATGCTTGTAGTACGCTCCACTTGTAACAACAAAACCATTAGGTATAGGAAAACCATTTTGAAACATTTCCCCTAGGTTTGCGCCCTTTCCACCGGCCTCAGCCAAACTTCCTTTATCTAGTTCTTTAAACCACATCAAATTCTTCATTCGAAAACCCCATCTAAAAAGTTTAAACTACATTCTCAGATATTCTTTATAAAACTTGGCTGTGTTTTTCTAGTATGGGTGGTTCTGGTGGCAGTTGTATTGTATTGTTGGTTGCCGGTTTTCTTGGCGGGCTTTGGTATATCTATATCGGAATGAAGAAATATATTTTGCTTCAGAAAATAAATAACACCCCCACTTCAAAGGTTCATTCTGCTGCAGTTGGTCTTATCGAATTATATGGAAAAGCCAATTGTATCGACAACATATCAAGTCCTATAGCAAAACAAAAATGTGTATATTGGAAAATAAATGCACAATATTACAAATCAGGAAAACATGGCGGCTGGCGCAATTTCTATACGTGTAATTCTACAGATCAATTTTATCTTAAGGATGATACTGGCAAAATAATAGTTGAACCCAAAGAAGCACAACTTGAGATTCCACGTGATTTCCTTTATCAAGGGTACATTGCAGGAAAAGGGTTTTTTGGCATGTCACATAAAAAAATGCCACAAAATGTCCTTGATTACATTGAATCGTTAGATGAAGCGGATAATAAACGTTTCATGTCTTATTCTACAAGGGATGTACGCATTTACGAGTGGTTTATAGCTGAAGGTGATGAAGTTTATATTCTTGGAAATGCTGAACCGAGAGGTGATGTGCAAAGTACAATTGGTTGTGAGAATCTTATTGTGAGGAAAGGAAAAGAGGAGAAAATCATGTATATCTGTGATACTGGGGAAAAAAAGGTTGTCGAGCGTTTTCAGTTATATAAACTTGAAATCTTCGGCGGACTTGCAATCTCAGCAGTTTCCTTATTAATACTTCTCTACATGTTTAGCGTTGGTGGTTAAATGGCAGCACTTACGTTACTTCCGATTATTGCATGTGTTGGTTTTGTTTTTATTGTTCTTGGTTTGTTATTTCTATTTTATGCGGTTTCGATTTACAACGCTCTTATAGTATTGAAAAATAACCTAGGTAAGGCGTGGTCCAACATAGATGTTCTTTTGAAACAAAGATCTGATCTAATCCCAAACCTCGTAGAAACTGTAAAGGGGTATATGAAACACGAGCAATATACTCTTGAAAAAATAACCAAGTTACGGTCTTCTATAATATCCTACGATAGTCCGGGTAAAATAGCAAAACCAAGTGAAGCGATGAGTGGTCTGCTAAAAAACCTTTTTATGGTATCTGAAAAATATCCAGATCTAAAAGCAAATCAGAATTTTCTTAAGCTTCAGGAGCAACTTACTGCAATAGAAAACCAGATCGCTGACAGACGAGAATTCTATAATAATTCAGTATTACTTTACAATACAAGAATCCATTCTCTTCCAGATTCAATTGTTGCAATGATCCTTGGGATGAAAGATAATGAATATTTCAAAGCAACTACAGAAGAAAAAGAACTGGTAAAAGTTGATATGTCTAACGAGTCTAATAAAGAAACTGTCGTTAAATAATCTTTTCGAGATCAATTTAATTATTCAAAATCTGCAAATCCAGATACCGAAATCAAAAAAATTGTAAAAATTAAACAAAGATTAATCTGGCTTATTGATGTTTTTTGTATGTTTTTATTTTTTATGTCATATAGACATCAAAAATCCATCGGTTCCAAGTCTGAATCTATGTTGTGGATTGCTGCTGCACGTAAATCCTTCTTCTGATTTTGATACGTGTGCACTCATTCCAAAGCACATACTACAAACTGGGCACCCCATCAAACATTCACTCATGGGAATCTTCTCCGCCGATATTATCGGCATTTTGATATTTATTTACTGGTCAAATGCGATATCTCGGAAAAGATATTTAAATGTATGTTTGGATTTTCCATTAAACTATGAAGAATTAGCATATCCTTTTAGATACCTATAAACCACAATAATGTCTACATTTTGTTCTTGGATAATCTCAATCATTTTTCGTTCGATTCTGGTTACAACATTCGATCTTGCACGTTCGGCTATTTCTGGTTTTTCGATTGGTCCATTTTTGAGTATGTGTCGTAAAATTGCGATTTCTTTTTCAAGTTTCGGTATTTCTGCAATGACTCTTCCTACACTTGAACTTTCATGTTCCGGTCCTAAGCCCATACTATTAATAGAAGCCTGAATTTCAGAAAGTTCTTTGGATCTTTCATTGATTTTTTCTTCGATAACTTCTCTTAACGTAATTTGCATTCCCATCCCAATCCTTCTTTTATATATTCCTAGTAAATATTGTAATTGTTTTTCCATAGTTATATCTTCACGCATCTCATCTAGTAGTAATGGGATTAATGTGTGTTTATGATCACACGTGTATCTTGTCCACATATTCTTATATCCGTTCCAGATTCTTCGTTTTCTGTTTTTTTTGGAGGAAAAATTTCTACGGCAACTTTCAATCTGTGGCCACATTCAAATGCTCGTTTTAATACAGTTTCAACAGGTTCTCTATTAGTATATGCAGGACCAATTTTTTTTAAGTGAAAAATCTGTATTCGTCTGCCCATAAATAGTTTATGTATAACAGTATTTAAAAACCTTATTTTTACAGTAATAACCACATACTTACTCAATTCATGGCTATCGCTAGGTTTTGAATAAAAAACAAAATTATTCACACGACGTGAAAATGATGATAAGGAAATGTCCGGGTATATTAGCCCGGGGGAAAAAGTCATAGTGACTGAACCATTGTATCGTATAGAATACATTGGGATTAGGCCGTTAGTAATGGCTAGCTGAAACGCTCGGCGAACCTTACGTCTTACACTACCATCCTATCAAACGGATCTGCTATCCGCGGCATTTGCCTCCTCGTTTTAAGAGCTGCTTCAACCTTAGATGCTTTCAGGTCTTATCAACTGGCGCGTGGCTGCTCGGCAATGCAATTCACAACCGATCGACTAGAGGCGCCGAATCCTCGTTCCTCTCGTACTCAAGGATCCTTCCTTTCAAGAGGCAACACTTCCAGGAGATACTACCGTACTGTCTCGCGACGTACTGAACCCAGCTCATGTGGGATTTTAATGGATGAACAACCCAACCCTTGGCCGCTCCTACACGACCAGGATATCCCAAGCCGACAGCGATGTACCAAACCGCGGGGTC
>JAHJBM010000053.1 GCA_018813505.1 Microcaldota archaeon | reverse complement strand
GGTTGAGAATAGATCGATCCGTCTTCATAAAGCGAAGCTTTTGAAGAGACAGAGAATAAAATTCTCTGGAACTTTTTTGTTGGATCGGGATAACTGGCGAACTTAAGTTGAAGATTAGGTTGGCATCATAGTTCATTTACCAATGGTAAGCAACGTCCTGGTATAA
Organism: Microcaldota archaeon; assembly: GCA_018813505.1. Taxonomy (GTDB): domain Archaea; phylum Micrarchaeota; class Micrarchaeia; order Anstonellales; family Bilamarchaeaceae; genus Bilamarchaeum. Next base: position 2,516 of record JAHJBM010000053.1, on the reverse strand, counting down.
CAATTAATTGACAAACTCATATTCCCTGTATAATACATTACCACCTTTGACTACAGTGTGTACTTTTCCCTTCAGCCTTTTGCCTTGGAACGGCGACCATTTGCATTTTGAGTGCATCTCCAATGCATCCACAACCCATTCTTTTTTCGGATCAACAATAGTTATGTCACCCATGTAACCGGTCTTTATCATGCCTTTGTTGTTTATACCGAATATTTTTGCAGGGTTTTCGCTCATGAGCTGCACAAGACGGATTTTATCCAGAATACCGTTGTTGCATAAATCAAATATCAACCCGAAACTCGTTTCAAGACCAGGAAATCCAGCTGCACCGTTTTCCTTGTCTTCAGGTGTATGCGGCGCGTGATCTGTTGCTATGCAATCCACCAATTCGAGCGCGCTAAGCATCATAATGCGTTTTTGTTCCGGACGAAGAGGAGGATAAACCTTGCCGAATACGCCCAGTTTTTCGACATTCTCGGATGACAAAAACAAATAATGGGGTGCAACCTCCACAGTACACTTGGCATAGTTCTTGGCAACAGTGATATCGTTTTTTGTTGATGCATGCGCTAAATGAATTTTGTTTTTTGTTTTTTTTGCAAGCGAAGCCGCGTTTTTAATTACACCAATGGTTTTTCTCATATTCTCTTGTGGATCAGGATCAGAACTTCCGCAATGCAAAACTATCGGCCGGTTTTTTGGAAAATTCTTATAATGCATTTCAAGCGAAGCGGGATTGTGCAACATCAGGTCACCAGTTGTTTTTCCAAGATATATTTTCAGGGATTGGGGATCGGCTTTTTTTATTTCATCAAAATTATTATCAGTCGTACCAAAATGGAATAGCACATCGCACAGAGATTTCTGTTTTGCCAGCCCGATCTTTTCTTCCAATCGCTCTTTTGTAATCGTTGGTACAGGATTATTTGGCATGTCCATCACTGTAGTAAAACCACCAGCAATGGCAGCTCTGCCGCCGGTATAAAAATCTTCCTTATATGTTGCCCCAGGCTCACGCATATGAACGTGTGGATCTATAAGACCAGGAAGAACAAGGAAATTGTCTGCATGTAATGTTTCGTCAGCTTTGGTATCAAGGCTGGGGCCGATCTTTGAGATTATACCATTTTCAATAAGAATGTCTTTTTCGACAAATTTTCCACCAATAAATGCTTTTCCACCACGGATTAATAAACTCATGAAATCACATATCAATTTCTTCAGCTTAAGTTAACATAGGTTATGGTTTTTTGCTAGTCTTTATAAAAGTAGAATACAAAGAAGAATTTGAGTTGTCAGTATGCATATGCGAGGTTTTTCAAGAAAATTCTCAAAGAAAAGGGGGCTTCCGCCAGGTACAATAGTCCATACTGGCGAGGACAGGAACAGGAAAGTCCTGATAACTGTAATGGATTATAATGATAAAAAAATCGATGAAACAAAACTTGCGACAATGGAGAAATGCAACAGATTCGAAAATGGCTCGACAGTAACTTGGATAAATATCGACGGAGTTCACGACACCAAAATAATCGAGGATTTTGGCAAATACATGAGCATCCACCCGCTTGTACTTGAGGATATTGCGAGTACAGATCAGAGGCCCAAGGTCGAGGATTTTGAAGAATATGTATTCGTAGTAGTGAAGATGTTTTACTATGTTGAACGGGAAAAGAAGATGAAGTCGGAGCAACTTAGCATCATCCTGAAAAAAAACTGCATCATAACATTTCAGGAGGAGCAGGGCGATGTTTTTGACATGCTAAGGGAAAGAATAAGAAAAGATAAAGGATCGATAAGAAAGAAAAGGACGGATTATCTATTATACTCAATTCTGGATGCTGTGATAGATAATTATTTTGTTGTGCTTGAGAGGTTTGGACTCGACATGGAGGATCTTGAATTAGACCTCACAAAAAAACCAAGTACAAAAACACTGATGAAAATACATTCTCTCAAACATGATATAATATTTGTACGCAAGGCAGTGTGGCCACTGAGAGAGGTAGTAAACACCTTGATAAGAAATGAATCCAAGCTCATGCAACCCACCACTATGCGATATATGCGCGATCTCTATGACCATTCAATACAGGTAATAGACAATATAGAGGCATTAAGAGACATAACTTCAAGTATGGTTGAGGTTTACCTGTCGAGCATAAGCAATAGAATGAATGAAATAATGAAGGTCCTTACTATTATTTCAACTATATTTATACCACTGACGTTCATCACTGGACTTTATGGAATGAACTTTAAGTTTATGCCAGAACTTGAGCAAGTTTATGGTTACCCTACAGTTCTTGTTGTGATGGTGATACTCAGCATTTCTATGTATCTCTATTTCAGGAAAAAAGAATGGATGTAGAGGTTTTACTTTAGGCGGTTAACTTCTACCTGCAGTTCATCGCTTCTCTTCTGTTTTCTTATCAGACGCAGACTAATGTTATGCTTGTGCTGCGTCAGCTGCCATGGTTTTACTTTAGGCGGTTAACTTCTACCTGCAGTTC
>JAHJBM010000052.1 GCA_018813505.1 Microcaldota archaeon | reverse complement strand
TTTATCTCAGTGGTTGAGAATAGATCGATCCGTCTTCATAAAGCGAAGCTTTTGAAGAGACAGAGAATAAAATTCTCTGGAACTTTTTTGTTGGATCGGGATAACTGGCGAACTTAAGTATCCAATTAGAAAATTTAATAATGATCCTAATTATATTTGCCTCCACCACCCAACAGAGAAGAGAAAACTCAAAACACTAAACTTGATGTATCCCACAGGTACCTAAGGTATATGAAGAACCCACGCCAACAATCATCCCATTAGCATGAAAGGTCGTTTTTGGAGATTCTTTCACATAGATAAACAATGCACCAGCATCAAGTTGTGAGAAACAGTAACTCTCAGGATGAATGCCATCAGGAGCAATGCATCCATCAACATTGAGAGACATTGGAACTATATTCTTGTTACCAATAGCACTACTGGATGCAAAATCCACACCACATTGAAGAATATTTTGATAGGTTTGATCGGTACTATCAACCCCCCGAACATCCATAATAATGAAAATATCATTTGCATTTTGAAGGTTGTTCCTAAATGTTTCAATATCAACTTCTGGACCAGGATTAAAACCAGGACCAACGCCAATAAAAAAATTATATGCAATAAATGCAACGATAACAAGAAGGATAATCAAAGCCCCAATCTTTAACATATTGATAGTCCTGTCTTTATTTTCTGAAGTAGAAGATTCCGATTTTTGACTTTTAGATGAGCTACTATCGCTTGCACCAGATGAAGAATCAAAATAAGGTAATGGCCAGTCAGAGTTTACTCCGGAACATAGACCAGAACAACTTCCGCATTCTGCACCACAAATATCAGGAACATCGTTTTTGTTCTGTATGGGTTCTTCATTTGGAGGTACCGTATTTTTGGCAATTTTCTCCTTTTTTGGAGCTTTTTTCTTTTTTTGGGATTTCTTCTTTTCGACCATTTTATCACTCGTTAAAAAGCGCCACAAGAGGGCATGATTCATAATAGTCAAGATTTGCTTTTATTTCTGCTTTGTTTTCATATATTATTGAGAATTTTGGAGGTTCGTTGTTGGCAGAATAGCTAAGCATGAAAACCGATGATTCGTTATCTGCCATTTCCATGCAACTGTCCACAGTAAGTCCAGTAGTTTCCCCAGAAGGCGTTTTTTGCACACATCCATCAGTAGTCAACGTATAGATGTTCCAAGTTTTATTATTCTGCACAAAGGAATTTGCAAGACTTGTACTGCAGGATGCCATTGCAATGGAATCATCATATCCAACATTCCTAAGATCTACAACAACAGATGCCGAATTCTTTGAATTGAAGTCAGAAATGAACTCTGGAAGAGTAGCATCAACCGAGGTTTTGTTAAGGAACAGGAATATAAAAACACTGAATGCCAAAAGCAGTGTAATGCTGCAAACAAATGCAGCTGCTATAATATGGCCCGTTCTTGGTATCGTAAATTCGTTTGTTGCAGTTATGTAAAGGAATATAAGTGTGACCATTGAAGCCAGACACACAAAAACAAGACCTGAGAAAAGACCGAGTATAAGGCTATTATCAGGAATTTCTTTTGTAGAAACAATATCTGTTTTCTCAGCCACGCTCGCTATACCAACGTTCATTTTTCTTGCAGAATCCCTAAATAACAAAAGAGCCTTTGTTACAGGCAGATTATCCTCATTGTTAAGAAGGGTTTGTGCTTCTTTTGCAACACCAGTGTATTGGATTTCAAGGTTTTCAAGCTCGTCAACTGTTAGACCATTTCTAAACTGTGCATCGAGATCACCAGTCTCATTTTTCATAAGTATAAGGAAATTCATTGAAACTGGATCAAGATCCTTGCTTTCCAATACCAGAACAAGTGAATTTGCGAGATTCTTTGCGTTTTTTGTATTGTTATAATAATTAAGATCAACAAATGATCTGTTTTTGATATTGATAATAAGGGCGTTATATTTGGCAAAATCCTGTTCGATTGACTCGAGATTTCTTGATTCTATATCCTGTGGAATGCCAGTATGAAGAACTTCCAGGGAAAATACATCATTCTGCAGATCTGGATTTGCAACTCTTTCAACAGCTGCATTACCAAGCAGAACTGCTTCTTCGCCATCATTCTGCAATAATTCATATGCTTTAGCATACTCTTCGGCTAGTTTTTCTGTTTCTGCATATTCTATCCTTTGCAGTGAAACTGCATAAAATCCTGACGAGATAGAATCAAAATTGCTAAATGGCCCCATTTTTTCAAGCATAGAACCGGAAAGATTTTCTATTTGATCCAATATAGTTTCATTCAGATTTATATCAGGGCAAAGACCCCAATGTTTGGAGTCAACAATGAGTTTGTTGTTCCAGGTAAAAAGACTGTCCTCAAGAGCGAGATGGTATTCTTCAATCTGTGGAATATTTGTATGAAGATAATCCAACGCCCCGTACATCTTAGTTTCATCCGCTTCAGCAGCATCAAGATCTGAAACAGTTTTGTCCAATATTCCATCCATACCATAACTTGAAAAACCAAAAATCCTGATTGGCTCAAGAAGAGCATCCCAATACCCAACAGGTGGAACAGAAATTGAAGAAAGGTATTGGAACATGAGTATTGCAGAATAATTGCAGAGCAATGAATCATTTTCATTTCTGCAGAATATTGGGTCCTTACCGGCCTTTACCCGCCCGTTTACAAATATTACATCCCGACACGTATATTCCTCCTTTCCTTTCCACCTAAAACCATCATTTCTGCTTTCATTGTATCTAGTGATCAGTGCCCGTAACTCTGAGATTTCATCGTCAGATGGATAATGTGTCTTCAGATAGTAACTATAAACTGCATTCTCGATTTCCAGTTGTTCAGTAACGGCGTTGCCCCCTTTCAAAAGTAAAATATCCTGTCCATCAACAGACACAATCGAATATTGTGTAGTGCCAATGGTGAAATTTTTATATATAATAGTTGCATTTTCCTCTTCAGGATACAGATAATCATTAACATTAAGGGCATTTATCAATCCGATTACTAACAATAAAGATAATAATATTTTATGGGAGGTCATATCCAATAATAGATAGAGCATGATTTTAATATTTATGGTTTAACTGAGATCCATAAAATTTCAACTAACTCTCTCTTTTGACCACATAATCTGCTATGGCAAGCAATGCATCTTTATCAACCGAAGGTTTTAGACATGATAACCCCAGCTTCGCATCTGCAATAAGCTCGTTTGATATATTTTTTGCATATGTAATAGAATCATACTTATTCAGAATATGGATTGCGACATTTATATCACCCTGTTTTTTAGAATGTGAAGATAATACCTCAATAAGTTTCTTTTTATCAGAATTATCTGCACGTTCAAGGCAATGGACAACCATAAGAGTTCTCTTCCCTTCTGATATGTCACCACCAATTTCTTTTTTATATTTATCAAAATTACCTGTTATATTTAAAACGTCATCCTGAACCTGAAATGCTGTGCCGATTTTTTCTCCATAGTCCCTTAACGCAGCCAATGTACCGGAATTTGCTTTTGCTACGAAAGCACCAATTTCACACGATAGACCCATGAGGGCAGATGTCTTTCCGTTTATCATCGTCAGATATTCCTCCTCAGTTATATCAAATCTGCCGTTTTTTATCCATGAAAGTTCTACCCCCTGTCCATCAACAACCCTCTTGAAAGATCGTGCATACAATTTTTGCATTTGCAACAACATATCCGGATCTATTTTAAGCGAAACAAGCCTTTCCCATAAGAATGTATAAAGAGCATCACCAGAGTTTAATGCCATTGGAATGCCGTAAGAAACATGAAGCGTGGGTTCCCCACGTCTAAATTGCGAATCATCCTCAATATCGTCATGAACCAAGGTAAAATTATGGAAAAGTTCTATTATGGATGCAGGTTCGACAACATCCCCATATCTCCCCCCAACCGCACCGCAACATATGAAGCACAATGAAGGCCTAATCCTTTTTCCACCTCGCTTCAAAAACGGAATGAGTAGGCCATAGACACGTTCGTCCTGTGTGCTCAGCCCAGTTTCCATCAGTGTTTCAACCTGAGATAAGTACTTTGTTATATGTGGATAAAAATGCATAATGATACCCGTGTTTAGATTTATTCAATATGTGTTTTTTATATCATGTGTATATGCAGATATTATTAAATATAAAACTAAATTGCTAAATTCTTTTTGAATAGCCACAATTACATTTTATGCGTAAACAGTGGTTCTTTTTATCATAAGTTATTATCAGAGTCTCCCCAGGAAACCAAAGTGCATGGCACTTCTTACAAAAACTATTTTTGAGTTCTGAGGGAAGTGTAACCTTATGTTTTTTAATAAGATCGAACGCCATTTCAACATAGCGTTTTGAACGCGCAAACTGGTTTTTACGATAACCGGCTTGGGCACGTTTAATTAATTTAACAACAGATGAAGTTACACTTGACTTTATAACTTTTTTCTGCCTATTGTCCATGATGTTGGTTCGATGGAAAACTTTATATACGAATACTATATTGCCCCAATTTGGGATCACAGCGGGTATAATTTAATAAATACCCTTACCTATGCGATTATTGCGATAATTGCCGTTTATTTCATTTATGGCATTATCAAAAAGAAGATGGGGATAGAAGAGAATTTCATAAAAGGAGTGCTTGCGTTTGTATTGTTTGGATCTACATTGAGGGTAGTTACTGATTCTATAGACAGCCATGTGTTGAAACCTGTTTCTATATTGCACCAAGTAGTACTTGACAGCCACCTGTGGGATTATGGATACCTTACAGTAAGTCCAGGCGTATATATTCTTACTGCTATGTTGCTTTTGATTTCAATGGCCATACTGTACAAGATGAAGAGAATGGAATTATTACAGTATGTTGGACTTGGATTGTGGCTTCCACATTTCATTCTTCTTGTACCGTTCATGACATATGCAGTTTATGCAATACCAATTATCATATTGGCAATGATACCAGCCTATCTTGCTTATAGGTATTTCAAAGATACCGTATTCGCAGCTATAGTTGGTGCTCAGGCCCTTGATGGCGCTGCGACATTTTTTGCAATTGATATATTCCCTGCCATATCAGGCGTGAGATATTTTGAACAGCATGTTTTCTCATCTGCCATAGGTGAAATAGCTGGAACATATTTCGTATTTTATCTGATAAAAGTTGGTATCGCTGCCGGTGCAGCATATGTGCTGACAAAAGAAAAGATGGATCAACAGGATAAATATTTTGTTGCATTGATGCTTATCATAATGGGACTTGCACCAGGCATCAGAGATATACTTAGGATGGTGATTGCAGGATGAAAAATTTATGTGAAATAAAAAATAACAAAAAAAATAGCGATGTTAGGTATATGGAGTTGGCAATAAAAATCGCTGAAAAAGGAATTGGAACTGTAGATTCCCCATTTGGTGCATGTATCATCAAGGGAAATGATGTTTTAGCAGTAGGACACAGCACAGTATTGTCAAACAATAATGCAACGCGACACGCTGAAATGAATGCAATCGCAGCAGCATCGAAAAAGCTCAAAACATTCGATCTCAGCGGCTGTACCATATATTCAACAACAGAACCATGCCCCATGTGCTTTTCTGCAATACACTGGGCAAGGATTTCAAAAATAGTTTGGGGTACGAATATAAGCGATGTCAAGGCGCTTGGATTTTCAGAACTTACGGTCAGCAACAAACAGATGAAAAAACTCGGAAAATCAAAAGTAAAGATAACGTCGGATTTCATGAGAAACGAATGCTTGGATCTACTGAAAAAATGGAAAAAAGGTAAAGGAAAAATTTATTGACCACACATCCTGAGGGTGAATTGATTTAAATATTTTAAGTGAGTAATAAGAACTGATGGAATATAAGGGACATGACATACATAGAACAACCCCTACGAGAAGGCACAGACTGAAGGCTTTATGTAGGCTTCCACATACGGAGGAAAGAAAAAAACGCACCACAGGAGATGTGGGGAGAGAAATACTTGTTTTAGCATCAACCGTGAATGGACCAACACGACGGACAAGACTCACACAATTCCAGAGCATAGAAGATGAAGAGGCTATTCCTGCATTGATCAAGTTTATTGAAAGAGATATGGACACAAAAATGGAATATTTTATCCTCAGTGAATTTTCAAGAAGGATAATATTGCAAGAGGATCTTAGGTTGCTGGCTCAACGGCTAAACGCAGCTGAAAGTGAAAGAGAAAGATTACTAGCAGTTAGACTTATTGTGGGCAATATGAGAAGGAACGATGATGAATTACTAGACGTGTTTGTAGACATCCTCACAAATAATACATCCACAGAACTAAAAAGAATATCCATAGGCGCTCTTCGACAAATCGATAGTGAAAAATCCATAGAAAGGCTTGGACAATTTATGGATGAAACAGATAATGAAGAACTGAAATACATAACTATAAGTGCATTAAGTGAAAGCAGATTGTTAGTTGCTTTTAATCAACTTATCAGGCAAATCAATGATATTGGAGCTTTCATTCAGAAAAGTGAATATATGAAAGTAAACCTTGTGATGGCACTGGAGAGATTTGCAGGTAGACACCCAGAGGTCACTGATAATGCCTGTGAGGTCCTAAAAGAACTTTTGCAAACAACCGGGATTGAAGAAATAGATTCTGAGGCAAGCCCATGGAAAGGTGAGGTAAACAGGATACTTCCCAAAGCAGGTGAAAAATAATATCAAATACTTGTGACAATCGCCAGCAAAAGCAATACCCCACCAACCAGAATCAATGGCAGTGTAATTTTTGCAACTGCGACAATAGAATTAACTGTAGATATTATTTCGATCGATTGTTTAGCCCCAAGAACATTGATATTGAACCATTTTTTATCAGCAAAAAACTGCGCTTCCTGCATATCTTCAAATGCATTATTTGTAGTATCGATTATTTGTTGTAAAATAATCTCTTCGTCCTTAAGCGGATTGATTACACCACGAACCATATTCACCTGATGTGTATCTGTAGTGTAAACTCCTATCGACCATTTTCGTGCTTTTGATTTTCCAAGTGAATGTAGTTCTTTTTCTATACGCGCCCTAAAGTCCGGAGTAACGCCATTGCAGTCAAGAAGTACAATTACATATTCAGGATCTGAAGATAATACGGCAACCCTTATCCCAGCACCGCCCATGGCAGGAAAACCTGGCATGGACGTAGGAGAAAATGAAGATACGCCGATTTTGAGCTTCATGGATTTATTCTGTTTTGTAGTTCGCTGAAATGAATTTTTAACACATGTAAGATATCTGTACCCGATTTCCCCACCAGGTTCAAAGCTTGTTATATCGCCAGTTTCAGCATTATGCTGATCTACTATCATTGCATTTTCCACATAACGTTCTGCATTATACATCATAGAAAGCCCAAGGCCAAAATTGATGTCTTCAGTAACGAGTGGAGCACGAGTAACGCCGATAAATGCATTATTGTTAATGACCAGCGCTTCTGCCCTGCACTCATCTGCTTGTCCAAACTGAAGAGACACAGATGCAGGCAGATATTTTGCATTTCTGATGGTTTCATCGATTGCATTGATTATTTTATCAAGTTCAGATGATGCAACTGGATTCAAATCATGGGTCACAGTACCATGAAAGACAAACGATGTCATATGATACTTCGTCTTTATTTGTTCAGTTATTAAATGTGAGAATTCACTACCGCCAAGATTGCCAAAAGGACCAAAATGAACGTATGGAGTAATGAAGAGTACAGTATCATCCTTTCTCTTGAACCCCATAACACTCACAAATGTCTTAACAGGTTCACCGATATGTTCAAACGCCTTTTCAAGATCCTTATTGTGATAAAACCATTGGCTAAAGAAATATGATAATGCATCTGTGCTGTTCAGTCCGAAATTCTTCTTCATTGGAGCATTGATTATGAAAAAGAACAGAATAATAGCCGCGAGTAGAACGAATGAAGAGATATAAAAGCGGATAGCAATATCAAAAAATGGCTCGCCAGACACATAAAATGCCTGATTTGTGACAAGAAAAATAAGGTAGAAAAGAAGCTGAAGTATAGCAAATACGATAGAGCGGTATTTGAGAATGAAAATGAATCTTGCAATCAGATACCACAAAACAAAGACAACAGCTGCACCAATAAGAAGGACAAATTGTGCCCAGAAGAGGTTTACATCAGACAGAACTAGACTTATGATATAAGCTATTGCATAAACAATCTCACCTGCAAGAGCAGTAGCGGCTATTCTCGAATATGGTATTTTTCTTATCATGACTTTCACTGCCAATATTGACAATAATGCAGGTAATGCGAGTAAAGTCAGACCATCAATAATTGCACTGTGGATAGGACGTTCACTGCCAATATTGATAAGAAAACCAAATACTATCGAGGTAAGAACTATAGCTAATACCAGATATTTTGTCTTTGGTAGAGCCACAAAGTATGAAGTAAGGCTAACAGCACCATTAATGTTTTTTGTCATCTATTTTTAATATCATCCTCAATGGTTTAAAAATATGATAGAATTAATATGCCCCAAATGTGGTAAAACAAATAAGCAAATGGATTTCATAGAGGCATTTTGTATAAACTGCTACCCAATCAAAATAGAAACACCGGCAAAGATTGAGACAGAAAGATGCAGAGAATGCGGAAAGATAAAACTTAGAGGAGAATGGGTTACTTATACTGACAAAAAATTTGCTAAATATATTATAAGTAAATGTAAAGGTACATTCTCAACGGCAGAATATGATAATGCGAAAAATACCATAACATTTACAATAGACAAACAAACAGAGACAACAATAAAACGAGATATTATTTTAGATGTAAAGACAAACATGTGTGGGCATTGCTCACGAATAAGCGGTGGTTATTTTCAGGGGATAGTTCAACTAAGAGGGGATGAAAAAAGGATAAAGAAACATGCAGACCAGCTTATCGAACAACTTGCAAAAAAAACTTTCCTTACAAAAACAGAAGAAAAAGATGGTGGTTTTGATATATATGTCGGCAATTCAAAGGCAGTGGTGGAATTGTTTAGTAAACTCAAAATAAAAGTGCGCATAACAAAAAAACTTGTTGGTGCTGAACAGGGAAAACGTTTGTATAGAACAACATTTCTCATTAGATTATGAGTTGCCCATTCGGCCACCACCATCAAAGACGGATGAACTGTTTAATTTCAATGATGACGTTTATTTGAGCCTGAATAATTTTGGCTTTAGTATACCATCACTTTCAAGTTCTTCTGATTCTATAACTCCTTTTTTCTCGAGAAGATCAATGTAATTTCTGATTTGCCGTTTTGTTTTTGGTATTTTTTCTGAGAGACTATTATAAAGTTCAGATGAAGTAAGCGGACCTTTTTCTAAAGCTTTTAGAATAAGAATTTCTTCTGAAGAAAATTTGAATTCTGATTTAAATGAATGTGAATCTGAAGAAATATCTTCTATGTCCTGCAACATGATACTGGTTCTAGAGTTTTTTTCAGCATTTTTTGCAGCTTTCCAAAGTAGTTCCAATGCAACTCTTGCAGAAGTATCATCTGTAGATCTGACTATCTTTAGAAGGATACGTTCATCATAACTCTTCGGAGCCAACGCCAGTTCTGCCCGGGTTCTTAAAATTGAAACAAGCTGATCCTCGGAATATTTTTTGAACTCCAATTCAGAAAATCTTAATGAAGACCTCACCCGATCATCAAGTTTAGCCATGAAAGTTTTGTTATTTGAAATTCCAATCAAACCGAACATTAGCGCTCTTTCATTGGAACGAGAAATAACATAAAGAATATTATCGTGTCTAAGTCCATCTATCTCGTCTAAAACCAATAAAACAGGTTTTTTGTAGTTTTTTATATATTCGAGTATTTTTGAGAAGATTTCATCGGCAGCCAGACCGCGCCTAGGTAGTGGAAGACGCATTTCTTCTATTATTCTTCCGTAGACAGCCATCTGAGTCGTATGCTCCCAACAATTAACATATACTGGAAGTACATTTGAAGAATGCTCAATCAGTTGTTTGAGAATAAGCTTCACACAGGTAGTCTTACCACTACCAGAAAATCCATGGATAAAAATATTGTGTGGGGTTCTTTTAGATAATAATGGCTTTACTGAATCGGCAATATTTTGTAATTCTGCATCGCGATGTATAAGTTCATCTGGAACATAATCAGGAAGTAAGATCTCCTCGCGTTCAATTATAAGAGGGCGATCGTTATCGCCACCAAAATAATTTGGCATTATAGCTTATTGTAAGGAAGATTTATATGACTGCGGAATTCTGCAATTTCCGCAAGATTCGTTTGTTTGAAATTGTAATATACCGTGTAATACAAAAAGAAAAGAGAGAAAATATAATATTTGCCTGAGGTGCTTGGAATGGTAAATATGGAGGTTTCGAAGATCAGAGTAGTGAAAGAGGATGGACAATTTGAAGTATTCAGTCCGAATAAAGTGAAACGAGCCCTTTACAGAAGCGGATTGGGTAAAAATGAAACAGAAGAAATAATGACAATGTTAGAAAGTAAATTGTATGATGGCATTTCCACTAGAGAGATATATAGGAACGTGTATAAAGAACTGAATAGCTTAAGGCCTGAGATTACACATAAGTATAACCTAAAGAGGGCATTGCAGGAGATGGGACCGGCAGGATACCCGTTTGAAGATTTCACATCAAGACTATTGGTAGCTGAAGGATATACAACAAAAATAAGACAGATACTTCAGGGTGCGTGCATAACTCATGAGATAGATGTTGTGGCAACAAAAAATAATATGAATTATATGGTTGAATGTAAATTCCACAACAAACCAGGATATACATGCAGAATACAGGCAGTATTATATGTCCATTCCAGATATCTGGATCTTAAACAAGGTGCAAAAAAAGGCCTTTGCAAAAAACCTGCAATGCCATGGCTGGTAACCAATACCAAATTTTCAGAAGATGTTCTTAGATATGCAGAATGTATGGGGATACCGCTACTTGGATGGAGATACCCAATAAAGACAGGTATAGAAGCACTGATAGAAAAACACGGATGTTATCCTATAACTGTAATGAATATGAAAAAAAAGATAACACAGACACTGATAAAAAAAGGAATAGTGACAGTATTAGATATACCAAAGGATGTAGATAAGCTTGCAGAAGTAGCAGAAACAAGCGTGTCAAATGCAAAAACTATAATAGAAAAAGTAAAAAATATGGATAAATGAAAGGAACTAAGATCTTCTTCTGTTTCCACTACTTCGTCCCCTGAATCTCCAGTACCAGATTGCAACGCCAATTATGGCCAGGATAGAGATGAAATAGATGGCCGAAGTGACATCAGCACCAGTAATTGCTCCTCTTTGCTGCTGATCATCAGCACCACCTTTTGGAATTGCATTTATAGTGATTGACCTCACCACGGTCCCATTTCTTATGAGCGCGACATCATAATCACCTTGATATAAGGCCTCAAGATCAGCACTACCATCATCATCAGTTGTTACTGTGAATACATTCCCATCTGGAGAGATTATCCTGATATAACAACCAACACAAGGTTGCTCACCAGTATACGCAAATATTTCTGCATTATCACCAATGAAAACTGAATCAGGACCATTAAGAGCACTTACAACGCATATATTACTTATACACTCCAGACCAGATGGACAAGACAAACAATATTGACTAGAGCCGCATTCATATTCTACGAATTCATGATCGACTGCCCCCCCACAAACTGATGATGGGATATCAACCTCAATACAAAGTCCAGTATCTGCATTGCAGTAATGCCTTCCCGAACAATCAGTATTTGAATTACATGTATCCTGATCAAGATCACCAGGAGGTGGCTGCACTAAAGGTGGTTCAATATCAATAGTGGTATTTTCATCTTCAATGGTAGCGTTTGTAAGATTCAGAAGTTCTTCTTCGCTGCAAAGACTGATAGTTCTTTCAATGCGACCAATATTATAACCTGCTTTAGTTGCTTTTATTAGGTATGCACCACCCGAACTTAAGCTAAAGTATGCCACACCAGCATCGGTAGAGCCGGTGGATATAAGGTCACCATTAATATAGATAAAGAGGTTTGCTCCTGATAATAGTTCCCCTTCTGCTTCAGTCCTTACCTCAAGAACATTATTAGGACATGAAAGAGAGTATGAGATATCAATTGTTGGATTTGTTACAGAGGACACTTCATTTGTAGACGATATGGACGATTCCCAAGTCGTATAGGCACTAAAACCAGTTACAGTAAAGGTCATCATACTAGAGCCACAGGTAAAGTAACTTGGAGTGAATTCCATAGCTCCGTCAGCAACACTTGGACGTGTTGTGTAAAAGCCATCTACCCTGTATATGGCATCACTACAAGAATTGGTCTTGGTAGTTATATTGGCCGCACTGCTAAGCTGAATAGTACTTGCATTGGTACTGTCAATTGAAACAAAATATGGGTCTAGATAGATGTTTTGTGAAATGACGGTATTGACACTGGTTACATTCAATGTTGGCCATTTGACCAGACCAACAGTAGCATTATATGCCAAAGACAGGTTGGTGAAATTAGTATCACCATTACTTGATACATAAAGATAACCATTAGTCATGTTGTATACAATAGAATTGATGAACTGATTTCCAGAGCCTCCACTGACACCGATACCATAACCTGCAGGCATGAGATATACGTTGTCAGATGTTGAGTTTGTGTTTATTGCAGTTGTAAGGTATAAACCATAATCACTGTTGTTATAAAGACTGTTTGAAGCCACCCTGGTACTGTTACTGTTATTTATCTGGATACCTGAATCAGTATTATTGTAGATTGTGTTTGAAGTAACATTACAATATGTACTCTGGTTGATGTGGATACCATCCTGGCTATTATTATACGCGATATTGTTGCTTACATTTACCAGAGTTGATCCCGTTAACACATATATGCCATGCTCGGTATTTTTGTATGCTGTATTATTACTCACTTTATCGCTGACAGAACCGACAAAATAGAAGCCGCTATTTGTGTTGTTAAACGCTATGTTTAGAGTTACGGTGTTAGTGCCGGATGATTGGGTGAAACTGGCACCATAATAGTGGTTCTCAGAAATGTTGTTTGCTGAAACATTACTGCCTGTGCTCCCAACAAAGGCAATACCTGCGAAGGTATTGTTGTAGAAGCGATTGTATAAGATATTTGAACTTGAAGATGTGACTACATCAATGCCATCCACGCTGTTCAGATATAGATTATTGTTGGTCACATTAGTAGCTGAAACTGTTGAGAGGTATACGCCGGAGTATGTATTGGAGTAAACACTATTGTTATGTAATCTCAGGTCATCACTTGAATCTATGTAAACACCATATTCGTTATTACCATAAATAATATTTCCAGTGAAGTTATTAAGATTTGATGAAGAATAAGCATAAATACCATAAAGACTTGTATAAATGCTATTGTTTGAAATATTATTTCTGAGAGCACCATTAAGGGAAACCCCATACCCGGCAGTAGTATTGTATGCGATGTTATTCGTAAACTTTCCATCTTCAGATGATTGTAGCAAGAAATCAGAACCACCGGTAAGTACTCCATAAGCGGTATTTCCTGTAGCAGTACTATTCCCATCAGAGACAAATGCGAAACCGGCAATTGTATTATTATATGAAAGACTATTCGTTACATTGCATTGTTTTGTGCTCACAAACTGATATCCAACATAGGTATGGTTATAGGCGATGTTGTTGTTGAGAGTATGGTTGTTTGTAGAGATAAGATAAAACCCGTACAAAGTATTATTATAGGCAAGATTTTGATTCATAGTACTGTAGTTTGAATAGGCTGAATAAAATCCGCTTTCACTGTTATTACGTCCAGTATTATTTGAGATATTGTTATATGAACTGTAATTCTCGAAGAAGCCATAGAAAGTGTGATTATATGCTGTATTGTTGGTTACGTTGTTGCCAGAACTTCCATTTATTAAAACACCGTAATTCTGAACCTGCCCATCATCTTGATATAATGTGTTGTTTGTGATATTGTTCCAATCTGAATCGTTAATTAATATTCCTGTGACATCATAATCGTGAATAATGCAGTTTTTGACAGTAATATTACCAACGCCATTCTCATCTGAAGCATTGACCACGACACCATATTCATAACCAGCACCATTAAATGAATAACCATGGCAATCCAATGTAACATTACTTTGGTTTATTAAAAAGCATCGGCCGGTAAGTCCTTCACCACCACTAATAGGACTTATGACATCGTAGGTAACTCCGGACCAACTTAGATTGGTACATGTGATGATATCGACAGCAGATGATAAACCAAACAATGATAATGAAAATAAAAATAATAACCCAAACAATCGGACAGTAATAATCTTACTATAATTTACCATAGCCTTAGATAAAGATTTATAATTTAAAAAGCTTGCTGAACCCAGATTGAATAGACAGAATGGTGTTTAATTATAAAAAAGGTAAAAAAAATATCAATAATGCTCTTCGGCATGTGTTTCTTGATCAGATGAATGAGATTCGTCATCAATCTGATCTGAATCTCCATCAATTTCATCTTTTTTTGTTTTCCAAAGATATACCAATACTAAGAGCACAACAATAAGGATTATTGAAACATACAGATAATAATCTTGTAAAAAGAATTTTGGTGATTCTACATCCCCCTGAACTTCGTTTCTGGCACCAGCTGAAGCAACGGCAGATGTAGTTGTTAATCCTTTCTGAAGGGTAACCATATATGCCCCAACGTCATAAAAATGAACAGATACAAACCCACCATCATCGCTTTTCATAGTAAAGTTAGTGCCATCAGGTTTTGTTATTATGATATTGCAATTGACACAGGGTACCCCGCCATTAGAAGCATAAAAAAGGCCATCGTCACCAAGATATGCTGAAGATGGACCAGCAATATCAATAGAAACACAACTATTATTGGAACAGTATTTATCTTCTGGACATGAAGGACATGACATTGCATCACCGCATTCGTATGGAATCAGAATATGATTTGACGAAACACCACATCCAATAACGGCATGGCATTGACCACCAGGTGCACGACCTTCGATATAACAGTATTCTGAATCAGTACAATCGCTATTACGAGCACATTCATAGATTGGAACTTCATCAACAGGTTTTTTCTCAGGTTCAGGTTCTTCACAATCAGACTGTGAAATAAGGACTTCGGTAATCGAAATCGGATGATACCCGGATTTTGTGATACCGATCTTAACTTTTATCCCCTGCCCAGGAAATGAAATGAAACCGTCATCGTCCGTGTAATTAGTTAATACAAATGGAGAATCTATACCAATTATGCTTATTCTAGCGTCGGTTATTGGATCATCAAAATTGAATACTTGTAGAAGATTGTTATCGCACGATGTTTCAAACGTAAATGACATGTCTTTTTTGTTTGGCGTATCACTATTATCGATTCCGCCCCCGCCAGAATTAGGATAACGATCGAAAAAATCACTGTAATCAGATGCAAAAACTGAAGACACCAGTAATACTAGCAAGAAAATTGGAAATAATTTAATTAACATAATAATACCTTTACTGACATTATTTAAAAAAGGTTTGTGAAAACTCGTTTCGTCAGAAATTAGATGAATTTTGAAATTCAATTGATTTGTATGATAAAAAGATGGTGTTTTTGGATCGGATAGAATAAAACAGCAGATTCAAGTATACAAATCACTGGAAACAACCAATACCAAACAAAAATGATATAGGGGATATATCTATACCCCAAAGAGAAAATGGGCCCGACGAGATTTGAACTCATGACCTTTCGATTTGTGCCTTCCAATTGTTCGATACATCGAACAAAGGGCGCAATATCACAAAGCGATATTCGCGTTTAGGAAAAGGCACCCCAAAACTAGGAGTTGCCAATTCAAAAAGATATCAGTCGAACGCTCCAACCGGACTGAGCTACGGGCCCAAAAAAATGTGAATTTAATATTCAACCGATGATTTTTTAAACGATTTGCGATTGCCTGATATGATCATTGGTATTTACACTGAGATAAACAGTACAAAACAGTTAAATAGCCTTTAGTACAAAACATTTTTTGGGTGTAGGTATGGAATTACAAAGAAGAGTGGCTTCTCATGAAGCAACTCGCAGAGAGGATAACGAAACCGGGAGAAAGAAGGGTGCTTTTTTTAGAAATATGAAAGGACAATTAAGTGGGCTTATTGAGAACATTCATAGTGCTATATTCAGCATCAGAATTCCTCTGAGAAGAGCTGCCATTGCAGGCGCTTTGGCTATACCTCTTGCTTTTGGAGCGTGCAACGACAAAAACAACGATGAACAGGATGCCGAGGTACATGAAGATACGGGAAGCGGGACAGCTTGTTACTACAACAATTACTGTGAGATTGAAGATGAGAGATGCATAGACGGCTATTGTACTGATGAATATTGTGATACTCACAGTGATGGAAGCGCAAGAGATGGTACAGGAACACGGTGCAGACAGGAATGCATCGACGAGTATACTATACGAACATGCGACTGCCAAAATAATCGTGTCATTGAAGGCGCGGAAGATTGTGAAGAGGGCAATAGATGTGAGAATAATACTAACATTGGTGCACAGTGTGTTGAAGAACTCCCGCATCCATGTGAGATATACCCAGAGGGAGATCCCCATAGGGCAGCATTATCTTTAACTGATGGAGATATCACAGGATTGGCACGGACTGAATTTGGAGAAGACTGTGGAAGACGCCAGTTGATTATTACCGAGGGAAGAGAGGATGGCCATAAAACAATTGGCGTGAGTAGTACTCCATCAAACATACAACATTTTGGATTTTCAATCGGAAATCCAAGACTTTTGGGATTGGAAAGATGCGACGATCCTCCAATAGTAGCGGAAATGTGCAGCAGCGAAGGTGGAGACTGTTTAGTTATGACCAGAGGAACGTGTTCTGCCACTATAGCGATCCAGGGAACCGAAGGACGCGATCCGGTATTTGAGTAATTCTTGAATGACCTGAAACCTAATAACATTCTCTTTTTATTTTCTTTTTAATAAAAACAGATTATGAAAATAGCGATACTTGGTGACCACCACCTAGGATACCAACGATTTGAGATTGATTCTTATATTCAAACTGAAAAGGCCATCATAGACGCATCACAAAAAACAGACGTTATTCTTTGTGCCGGAGACATATTTGATATAAAAATCCCAAAACTTGAAACAATCAAAAACGCCATCGAAATTTTCAAAAAGGCCAGTATACCAATTTTTGCCATACATGGAAATCATGAAAGAAGATCAAAAGATATGGTAAACCCAGTACAATTGCTTGATACTGCAAACCAAGTGAAAGTGTTACATGGTGAAAGTGTAGCCTTTGAAAAAAATGGAGAACGGATACAGATATTCGGACTTGGGAGTGTGCCAGAAGAATATGCAGTTGTTGCACTAAAAAAGTCATTGGAAAAATACACAAAAAAAGACGATGCGTTTAATGTTTTAATGATACATCAGTCGATAAAGGAACTTATGCCAGGTGGCGAAGATGAACTTTCACTTGAGTATCTTGAGACATTGCCATTTGATCTTATCGTTAACGGGCATATACACGAAACAATGGTAAAACTAGGTGGAAAACTACTCATCCCAGGTAGCACAGTAATAACTCAAATGAAAAAAACAGAAACCAGCCCAAAAGGATATTTCATATATGATACATATACAAAAAAACATGAATTTGTAGATATTGGTACACGGCCATTTTTCTATGAAATTCTGGAATTTAAAGATGCAGGCGAATATGAAGTAAAGGACGCGATAAAGAAAAAAGTAGATGAAATAAAAAATAAAAGTCCAACTGCACTTTTGACAATAAAAATCGACGGAACATTGAAACAAGGACTTTCAAATTCAGATATATCACTTGAAAAATATGAAAATGTATTTCTTGATAATAGACTTAATATACAAAGCCTGGCGGCATCTATGGAAAGGATAAAGGATTTACGCAAGGAGAATTTACCGATAAAAGAAATTGCACTCAAGGAACTCAGATCAAAAACAGAAGGAAAGATAACTTTGTTTGATACCGAGGAAATGTTCGAGAAACTTCTGCAGGGCACTGATGAAACATTGGAGTATCTGGAGAACAAACAGAAAAAACAAGAATAATTTAAACTGTTGCTAGTCTATATTAGATTCTTTCTATAGACATAACGATGGGATTCATTTGCAGGGATACCAAAGCGGTCTAAAACATACAAGCCAAACATTGGCTTTTGTGGAAATTGGGACGGGTTTAGGAACCGATTATGAATATTCATGATCTGTGAAAACACCCGTTGGTTTAGTACCTTCGAAGGTTCGAAAGCTTTGAAAACGGCATTTTCAAAATATGCCGGCAAAGCCGTCATTCCTTCTCTCTGCAATTTTTTCTTATTATTGTACTGAAACTAAAATATTTCATTCTTTTATAGTCTATGATTAAATGATGAATCATAACCGAAGTTTGTCTTAGAATTTTAAAGATAATTTACCGGCATACTGGGATTTAAACATTTGTAAATATAATGAGTTCAAAAACTATAACGAGGGAGTCATATGACAACAACAGATCAGATTTTCAAAAATATAACCAAACAAAGCATAACAGAATGGACTGCATATCTACATCCAGATAATGATGTTCGTGTAGCTGCATTTGGCGAAGTACTGGAAGCACACAAAATACATGAGTTAACAAATCTTATGGGGATGGAACAGGATCCACTCTTATCTGATCTTATGCAACATATGGCCAAAGAAAAAGCACTTGAAGTTTACAAAGAGCAGATTGAACAGTTGGAATTGCGAATGAATTACAGAGATTTATTAGACATTGCAGGCTTTGATGAACCAGAAAATATTGCAAACGCAGCTAAAACTGCCGCAAACAAAGTGGCAAGAAAATATGCAAAGAAAAAAACATGGGGAAGGACAGATGATCTAAAAGATACCCATCTTACGTTTTATGCTAAAGAAGTTTATGAAAAGATAACCGAACTTGGAGAAATGCTAACAAACGAACTTTTTTCTGGAAACACAAAAAGTGTAATAAAAAAAGAATTATGGAACTTGATACATCGACTAAGGGAGGACATATATACTGAGGCAGATAATGCAAAAGCGAGTCATTTATGGATGCTTGAACGTATAGGTAAAGATCAAAATATGCCAAACGACATTAGGACATATGCAACAGAACAATTATTAGAACTGGGTAGGTGGGCTGCCCTAAAGATAAAAGCTAGAGGGAAATATGCAGAACTAAAATATTTTGAACCAGAAACACTTGAGCATTCAGATATTGAATTTGCATCTGGAGGAATCCAGGGTGGTACTCCAGTAAGAATGCCTGAAGAATTAAAAGGATTTGCAAAACAACTATACGAACCTGCAGTAGAAAACCGAATTGTGATCTTAGTAGAAAGGTTAGAAAAATCAAGAACAAAAAAAGATTCAGATGAAAGAGAGGAAGATATTGTCTATATAATAAAAGAACTTGCAAACTTTGCAATTGACAGTAAAAATCCGGAAAAGGTACGTAGAATGGCAAGGAAAGGCCTTGAACCAGAAATAACAGAGGTTGCAACAAAGCTTAATCTTAGTGTGGAGAAAATTGGATGGTTGGGTAGGAATGACGGTGAACTTATTCACAATCCAAAAACAAAAAGACCAGTTCCAGAAAGTGTAGAAACTAGTAGAGGTACACAAGATAGAATAAGAAGAGGAGCCGGAGGGTAGAATAAAAATACCCACCAAAATATTTAAAACGAGAAATACGCATTTCAAAACTCACTCGACAATATTGCAAACAAGTTTTTGATATTTTTCTGAACAATAACCAAACTGATATTGAAGTAAGCGAAACAAAGAAGCTGAAATCTCTCCAGCATTTCTTTTGAACTTATCTGCAAGATTAGTAATAGATATGGTTCCATCCATTGCCCATTTGCCATAATTTTCAAGTAATTCCAAGTCGAGAGATATTCTTCTTACTGCACCTTTGTTTGGAAATAGACAAGAAAATCTAAAAACATGTTCAAATTCTGGATTATAGAAAACAACATGATCATAATATCCAAGACCATAATCATACCCAAGTCTAAGCACTCCAGGACCAACTGGATAATATTTGTCGCGCCCATATGATTTGCCATCTCGAGTATGAAATTTGATCATTGGTTCGTTTTGATCATTGGGATTTTTAATTTCATGAACATAATCGGTTCTTAGAGCTAACGAAGTTAATGCGCTAATCTTACGCATATCATATTGATCCGTATGATAATCAGTAGTATCTATCATGATCAACGGGATATTTCTACAGAGTGTACGCAAAAAAGCAAAATATTTTAGTTCATTACTAATGATATGCGGTTCAAACATAACAACAATATCAGAATTAAACTCAGACTTTGGAGGAATTTGCTCGATACTTCGAACTTCTGCATGTAAACCGAGTTCCTGTGCATTTTTAACCCAATAAGGGCTGAGATCAGATACAAAAACATCATAACCATGTTCTGCAAATGTTTTGGCTATTTTACCAGTAAAAACTGCTGGAAAATATATTCGATCTAGACCTTTCCAATTTCTTGGAAATAAATTCTGCAATACAATTTTTTCATAATGACGAAGAGCTTTGCCATCAAATTTAAATCCATTCAAAGCCTGAGGGACATCTAAGCCACTATCTTTGCCCCATGCACCCCCACCATTAGAAGTATCAAAAACTTTTTCAAAATCCAATAAAACTAAACTTTTACCTAGAACTGAGTTTGGGTGTAAATTAGTCTGCTTCATTGTCCTGGCACGATGACAAATAGAATCTTTGCAGGAAGGACCAAAAATACGATTTGCCTCTATCATCAACATGTTTTTAAATATAGATAAAAGTGTTTATAATAGTTCCATAATGTTATGATTTGTATCACAGAACAAACTAGTTAGAGTGACGTGAGATATAGACGATTATTTTTTACTCAATCTTGCCACTTCTTTGTTATATTCAAAATATGAATAGGCAAAGGAAACAATCGCTGCAGCCAAAACAGGA
>JAHJBM010000051.1 GCA_018813505.1 Microcaldota archaeon | reverse complement strand
ATTATAACTGAAAATCTGACGACAAAATATTCAAGACGGGATGAGGCTGGCTATAGTGCGATAGCAAGCAAGCTTGATTCAATCGTTGATGTAACTCCAGGGGGCACTGCGATATTCTTTCCTTCCTATGATGTCATGAACAATATATTGCCATTGGTGAAGAACAAACGGCTTTTGATTCAACGATCTGGTATGAATCCCTTAGAAATACGCACAATACTTAAACAGTTCAAATCCGGCGGGGTTTTGTGCGGTGTGCAAGGCGGATCTTTTAGTGAAGGTGTTGATTTTTGCGATAGTGAAATTAAAACAATAGTTATTGTTGGTGTTGCGCTTGAGGAAATGAATGCGGAAATCCGTGCACTGATAGATTATTATGATGAAAAATTCGGTCGCGGGTGGGATTACGGATATCTTTATCCAGGGACGATAAAAGCGCTTCAGGCTGCAGGTCGCGCAAGGCGCAAAGAGAGCGATCGTGTATCTGTAGTCTATATGGATGAGAGATTTAAATGGAATAAATATAACTGGGTATTAAATAAAGATGAAAGAATTATTGTGACAACTAATCCAGAAGATGAAGTGGAAAATTTTTGGAGCAAGACGGCAGATTAACCCACTAATATCACATTCGATCAATCTTTCACAGCGCTACTTTCTAGCGCCCTGGCAAAACGTTATTTTCTTCATCTAATTATTTGTTTGACCCGCTTAAATCACAATCTATTATAGTCTCAATTACTAATTCTATTTGATCAAAATGCTTTACACAGTCAAATACGCTTCAAAGAAATTCGATGATATTCTTCCCACTGTTTTAATGTTTTTGTCTTTATTATCCTTTTATGGTCGTTACAAAGGAAGAGGGCACAAGAATCGATAATCAAACTCCGGATCAAAATGTTCTAAGTTATGTTATCCCAGAAAGATTGCAGGGACCAGCTAGAATACGTTTTGCTCAAAATCGATTAAGCGAAATAAGTGAAACCATTACAGCCGATAGCAATATCGATCGGCTTTTGGGTGCGCTAGAGTTAGCTCAGCAGATTTTTCATATGCACTGTTCTCTTGATTTCAATCCGATAGATATTCATAGAGGTATGATCGGTTCGGAACAAATAGTTTATAGTGGTGTTGTATCTGTGTTTCGTGATGCTTTAGATAGCGAACATGCCGAAGTGGCATATCTTGCTGCAACATATCTATTGTCTTTAAACGAAGCAAACGACCAGCTTTTTCAGGTTTTTTCACAGCCGCGAATGCTTGATCTTAGTCAGGATTTTTTGGATGGGCATACAAATGGCAGGGATTGCATAGCCACACTTCGCGATTTGGTTTCACAGTCATTAACATCCAATCCACAGGATTCATGGTCTGCAATTCGTGCTTTGGGTGATCTGGCAAGTAATTCAGAGACAAGTCCCGAGCATCTGATCTCAATACTCAATTGTTTTCAATCTATTTTAACGGATCTTTCAGGTAGCGAAGCTGTCATTCTAACACAGCTTCAGCGTATTTCGCAATCAAGAACACAAGTTCTTTCACAATTGTCTTCCTCATTATATCCTATTATCGATATGTTTTTGGAAAGTCAAAGTCCTAGGCCGGATCATTGTTTTTTGTTATCGACTATTCTTGATCGCATGCCAAGTCGTGTTGAGGGTAGAACTAGGAGACTAGAGCAATTAAGAGGATTATTTACACATCCAGAAAATGTGCCTCTTGCAAGAGCGCATTGTGCTAATCACATACGTACTTTTACTGATAGGTCTTTTATCGCTCAATTACCAGAAGAATCTCTTTATCACGATGCGAGCCAGGATGATCTACCTCCGACTATGGCCCGTGCAACTGAAAGGGCGTTGGAAATAATTCGACAATGTGAATGGATTCCATCCGAGATACGTGAATCGTTTTTTCAAACACCTCCATTATTTGTAGTTGATAATACTTTGGGGGAATCCGCGATCACTGGCAATATGATTGCGGGGTGTCATATTCCAGGTACTAATCTTATTTTTTTAGCATCTAGATCTGTTGAGGCTGAGGCTAGTGAATCGGTGCTGCTACATAGGGCATTACACGAATGTTTCCATTATATGGATCATCTTGCTGGTGGAAATATGGATATTGCAGCTTACTTGAGAAGTGGCAGAAATAATACTATCGCCTATACTGCGGCATGGGTAAATGAAGGGCTGTGCGAACTTTTCAATAATCGGGGGCTATTGGGTGTTAATGTGCTAATTGGGTCTACTTCATATCCAAATGAGGTTGGAGTTGTACTCTATATTGAACGTCTTTTAGAAACAAGTGCCGAAGGTAGGACTCCAAGCGAGCTTTTATTTCGTGCATTTTTGACTGATGATTTTACTGAAGTGCAAAGACAAATTAATCTTAGGCTTGGGGAAAACGCATTTGAGAGATTGATGGCATGCCGCAATGGTGCAGAAGCTGTTGTTGCAATAACTGAAATGATGGAAAACGCTCATATAAGTTATTTTAATTGGTCTAATAGTAATATTGTAAGGGAAATCGCGAGGTGATATCATATGGATGATTTAAATAAAATTTTGAATTCAAAAGAGTATGCCGATGCCCAAACACAGATAATCAATTGGAAAACTCGCATTAAACAGACCAAGAATAAAGATGAGTTAATCACAGTTCGTTTGGAGGCATCTACTTTTTTCTCTTCCATGGAAAAACAAGATCCTGAACTGTTCAATGTACTTAAGATAAATTTCAAAGAATTACTTGAACTTGATCATAAAAAACTTACTGGACAAAATATAGTCATTGATTAGTGTTGATTCTATGCTTTATACTGTAAAATACGCTCCAAAGAAACTCGATGATATCCTTGGCAACAAGGAAAAGATCGACTACATAAGAACATGGATACTCAATTGGCTCAGTGGCAAAAAAAGAAAACCTCTGCTCATTTGGGGTCCGTCAGGTACAGGAAAAACGAGTATTGCCTATGTCCTTAAGCAAGAGTTCGATCTTGGCCTCCTTGAAATGAATGCAAGCGAACTAAGGAACAAACAACGTGTTGAGCGTATTCTTGGCGGTTCATCTCTTGCAGGGACCCTTTTTGGCACACCACGGATGCTGCTCATAGATGATGTTGACATACTTGCAGGGAGAAAGGATAGTGGTGGATCTGCGGCAATAAAGAATTTTGTCAAGGACGCACCATATCCGGTGATCATCACGGCAACCGATCTATGGGATAAAAAACTCGCTGCAATTCGTGGGGAATGTGATAAGGTTGAACTGAAACGAATCAATAAATTATCCATAAGAAAACTGCTCGAGCAAATTGCAGATGTAGAACAATTAGAGATATCAAAAGAACGGGTAGATGCAATTGCAGATAATTCTTCTGGTGATGTGCGGGCTGCACTTAATGACCTTCAATCTCTTATGCCAAGCCAAAGATTACGTGAAAAAGACATATTCCAGATTATTCGTACTATACTAAAGTCAGATAATTATGTCGAGGTCAAGGAGGCCCTTAGTGGAAATATGGATTATGATTCCATTAAGCTTTGGGTTGATGAGAACATCCCAAACGAGTATAAAACATCAGAAGACATTGCTGCTGCATATAATTCTCTTTCAAAAGCAGATATATTTGATGGCAGGATTGCTCACCAGTATTGGAAGCTTTTGAAATATTCAATAGATTTGGCTACTTTTGGGGTTGCAGCTGCCAAAAAAGGAGTTTACAGGCATTTCACTACTTACACATTCCCATCATACTTGCGTAACATGGCATCTACAATGTCAAGAAGGGCAATGATGAAATCCATTGGTCTTAAGATGGGTTCAAAGTTGCATACAAACAGAAGGGATGCATTGGAATATTTACCATTAATAAAAGAGCTCGGCAAGGAT
>JAHJBM010000050.1 GCA_018813505.1 Microcaldota archaeon | reverse complement strand
GAAGTTTCCTTGTGCCTGTCCCCAACCCTCTTATACCTTCAAGCAACAGGTTTCCAAATTTCTTCAATCTTCCCGGCTCCTCTTTCGCGGCAGCCTCGGTTTTTTCGGCTCTTTGACATATTTCTACCATAAAACACCCTCCCTCTATAATCTGATACTATCAGTTATGGGGTGTAATATCTAAATTCTTGTTGGTCTGCCAATATAATACGATTTGCAGCCCAAACTTAGCAATGTGCGCTGCCATCATAGCATTTAAACCTTTTTTGAGAAATAGCCTCATGCCAGAAACTCTTAATGGTGTTGTAGAACAACTAAAGCAAATAGGAATAACCGAGCATGATGCATTGGTTATCGCAGATTGTGTAATCACACGCAAATCCTGTTCATGGGTTAATATCGATCCAGTAGATGAGGCGATGATAAGAGATCTCAAAGATCTTGTAGATAAAGAAAATTACAAGATAGATGTGAAAGTACAACCAATTCCTACCAGAAGCAAATTTATCTGGGAAGTAAAAGTTCTCTGAATTGATCTGACTCAAACCAGGGGTAAACTTATGTTTATGCAAGCGCAAGCAACAAAATAATCTGGTCAATAATAAAAATTAGAAAATAAAAAATAAGAATTTTGAACTATTTCTCTATAACTGCAATGTCTCCAAGGGATACCATATCTTCTTCTGCCCTTGCCTGTGCAGCTGCCTCTTTTCTTGCAACTGCCCGTATATCCTTGTTCTGGTCATAAAGTTTCTTTAGTTCCCCTCTTATGATTTTGAGTTCTTCCTCTATCGTTAAAATCTCAGTTTCACCGTCACTTATGTCCTTTTCGACATATTTTATCTTACGCCTTGCTCTTTCGACTTCTTTTACCTCACCAAGCTGTTCATCTATTTTTCTGAGTTTTTTCAATAGTTCTCTTTCCATTCTTGGAGTAAATGCAGCAGTTGATATCTTGAATTCCAGTGCTCTTTTCTGTTTTCTGTATGGGGCTATCTGAACCGCCTTTGTCTGTTCAAGGTATGGTCCGAGTGCCTTTTTCTCATACTGCTTATATTTGATTTTGCGGTTTATCTTTTTTATACGTTCTATGAGGCTGGATTTCTGAGTTTCAAGCTCTTCAATTCGCGCTTTTACCTGCTCCTCATGCGTAAGTTCCCGTGTTTCCTGAACTTCCTTGGCTTCTTCAGCTGGTTTTTCTGGTTCGCCTTCCATGCAATCACAAAATTCAAAATAAGCCGTTTTCTTATTCATCATTATAAAATAGAAATGCTTTAAAAGCGATTGTTAAATGTTTTTTTGCATTATACCGGAAGTTCGAATTCAAGTAGCAGATCCCCAGCTATCTTTTTTATCTTATCAAGTCTCATTTGTTTTGCATCTTTCATCATTCTGATTCCAGTTCCACCGACTACACTAGTGGCATTCTTTCCGCCAATAATTTTTGGTGCAATGAATAGGTAAAATCGGTTTACTATTCCTGCATTAATGGCGCTTGCATTGAGTTCGCTTCCACCCTCAATCATAATTCTCTTTATCCCCATTGCACCGAGCGTCTGGATAAGCTTTCTCATATCAATGTTGTTGTTCTTATCACTCTCGCACGAAATCACGAGTGCGTTTTTCGAGTTTTCAATTTGTTTTATTTTTTTTGATTTGGTTTTTTTTGCGTTCTCGCTTGTTACGATAATTGTTTTCCCATCATTGTTCTGGAGAACTTTTGAATCAAGCGGGATTGTGAAATTTCCATCAACGATAATTCTGTAAGGGTCGGCTTTTCCTTTTGTTCTGACAGTGAGTCTTGGATTGTCTGTTCTGACTGTTCCAGCACCGGCCATTATTCCATCAAATTCAGAGCGAAGTTTCAAAACATATTTACGTGCTTCTTCTCCAGTTATCCATTTTGAATCTCCTGCGCTTGTCGCTGTTTTCCCGTCTGCACTCATTGCCATTTTTATGGCGACAAAACTTGGTTTTGAAATATTATCTACGTAGCGGTTGTTCAATCGTTCGCCTTCTTTCTGATTTGTCGGGCCAATCACTTCTATCCCCGCATTGCGCAATTTTTTTGCACCTCTTCCACAGGTCAGTGGATTCGGATCGCTCATTGCAAAAACAACCTTTGTAATTCCGCTTGCTATTATCGCATCAGTACATGGGGGGGTTCTTTTTGATGTATGTGAACAAGGTTCAAGAGTTATATAAAGAACAATGTCTTGCGTCTCGTGTCTTATGTTTTGTGATAAATGTCCAGAGTTCAGCGCATCTCCAATCGCGTTTATCTCTGCATGCGCTTCTCCCGCTTTCTTATGGAAACCCTTTCCGATAATTGCGCTGCCGCTAACAAGTATCGCACCTACTTTAGGATTTGGAAATGGTTCTGCCTTTTTCGCAAGTTCAAAGGCGAGTTTCATGAATCGATTCATAAATACCTTCTGTTTCCCTTCCGATTATAATCTTTTTGTTTGTTAATACTGTTGAATGGGGCGCGTTAAGGAATATACACTAACTGAAGAACAGCGTGGTTTTGGACCAACAATAGCAAGAAGATTAATCGATGATTTCCTTTCGACTTCAAGAGATCACATTCGTTTCACTCCAGAATATTCTAAGCGGCATTTTTTCTTTACAGTGCCTACTATCAATGCTTTAACTCAAAGACCCCCCCGAAGGTTGATAAGAGACCGGCATGAACTAATCAACGAGCAGGCCCAAATCGCAGAACAAATCATTAGTGCATCACCGCAAACAATATGTACTGTGTTTGTGGATTCGGAATCCGAGTTGCCTGGAATTCGGGATGAATTTTTTCGCGCGTCACACACATTAAGAGAGCACCATGCACAAGGTAGGTTGGATTTTCAGGTTGGGTACGTAGGCAATAGTCGTTGGGCTCAGGATCTTGGGGAAAGTGTTGGTAGAATCACACAAACGCCCCAGGAATACCAGGCAGAATTTATCCTACCAAGTGATCGTCCAATTGCACCACATAATCCAGACCGTATAAATTTGCCTACAGTGGTGATACCACTTCATTTCGAGGGTGGTGACATTACTACTGCGAGCGTTAATGGTGAGAATGTTGTAATTCTTGGACCGCGTGCACTTCACCTTACTCGTTCACATTATCAACGTATCCAAGGATATAATATTACTGACGAAGATATCATCTCTATTTTGCGACATGCATTTTCTGCAGATCGTGTTATATTACTCACAAATCCTGCCAGTGAAATGGAACCAGTACTTGCCCCTCATATCGATCAGCTCATTACATTCCCAAGACCCGGGCTTGCAGTAATGTTAGATCCAAATAGTATTTCAGAAGATGGCGGTCAAAGATCAGAAATCATACGCGTACTTCATCAATATCGTTATCAGCTTCGACAAGCTGGATTTAGGATTATCACAATCCCAACAAACGACTCTCATACCGAAAATTTCCAATCATATACAAATGCGATACCTATAACCGATACAGAAACCGGTAGGACGTTGATGATCATCCCTAGTTTTGGTGATAGAGCCATTGAAAGTCAAATTCGTATCATCTTAGAACAAGAAGGGATCGATGTAAGATTTGTGAGAAACAGAACCTTTAACCGGGGTGGGAATACTCATTGCATAACCGGTGCATTGGCCAGGGCAGATAATATACTACTTCAAAATTTATCCGCATTAATACCTAGAAGAAATGTGTGAGTGGTCTTCGCCTGATCATTGGATTTCGAATCTTCGGGTGTTTTTCTCTTCAGCTTATTGACCTATTTCTATCCACTCATTCAATTTTTTATTCCAATCAGAATATTCTTTTCAATAACTAATATATATCCTCCACGATTCATTATTCTGTGATTTTATGTCTTCGAAGAATTATCTCTTTAGTTCAGAAAGCGTAACCGAAGGACACCCAGACAAACTCTGCGACCAGATCTCTGATGCAGTGTTAGATGAATTATTCAAACAAGATCCAAAGTCTCGTGTGGCGTGCGAAACAGCGGCCACTGCCGGTCTTGTGGCAGTGATGGGAGAGATAACTACAAACGGTTATGTCGAATTCCAGAAAATCGTGAGAGAAACTATAAGAGAAATTGGATACACAAAACCAGAATATCTTTTTGATCACAGAAGCTGCGGTGTAATTGCATCAATTCAGGAACAATCTCCGGATATTGCACAGGGTGTGGACGAAGCTCAGAACAAAGAACAGGGTGCAGGAGATCAGGGCATCATGTTCGGATTTGCAACAAAAGAAACTCCACAACTGATGCCAATGCCAATAATGCTTGCCCATGGTTTGGCAAGAAAACTGGCCGAGGTAAGGAAAAACGGCACACTTCCATATTTGCGCCCTGATGGAAAGACACAAGTATCACTTGAATATAAAGATCATCAACCTACACGCGTCCATACAGTTGTGATGGCATGCCAGCATGATGACAATGTTTCTCAGGATAAGATCAAGAGCGATGTAATCGAGCAGGTAGTCAAACCAGTTCTTGGAGACCTTTATGACGATAAAACCATAAGTCATGTTAATGGCACTGGCAAATTCGTTCTTGGTGGTCCGGTGGCAGATGCAGGTCTTACGGGAAGAAAAATCATTCTTGATACTTATGGTGGCCGCGGCCATCATGGTGGTGGTGCATTCTCAGGAAAAGACCCTTCAAAGGTTGACCGTTCTGGTGCATACATGGCACGATACGTTGCAAAGAACATTGTGGCTGCTGGTTTAGCAGACCAGTGTGAAGTCCAGATTTCATATGTGATCGGAGTTGCAAAACCGCTTTCAGTATTTGTTGATACCCGTGGAACAGCAAAGATTCCAGTTGAGAAAATCGAGAGTCTTATTGTGGATAATTTTTCATTCAAACCTGCCGACATCATCAAGAAGCTCAATCTGTTAAGGCCAATTTATAAGCAGACTGCAGCCTATGGTCATTTCGGCAGGGAAGAACCTGATTTCACCTGGGAAAAAACCGACATGGCTGAGAAGCTTAGGAAAGAAGCCGGTCTTTAGTTAATTCTATTTCTTTTATTTATCTGACGTGGCCCCCCAGCAAATCAATATCTAGTCTATAGTTTCCTCTTGTTCTATACCAAACCCAAATCGATATGTTTTTATATACTTTTAACCATATATTATAACACTATGGCGGTACTAAAATTCGGTTCAATCAATGTCACTTGCAATACCGGTACAATCAGACATGTCATTCCTTCATCAAGAATGGGTTGGATTCGTGAATTTACTAGGTGGAAAGAATCTGGTGGAGGACTTAATGTTTCCAAAAGACCATTATCTATGGATATCATGAGTCAATTAATCCAGTCAAAAACAAACACCTTCGATAGAGATTGCGTTCCATCTTTGAAAGTTGATTTGGATGATGGTACTACTTTGCATCTTCCTCCTAAAATCTGGTATTTTGTTCTTTTGTCTCTTCAGAACATGGGCGATGCGGAACGTAGAACCACAATTAAGCGAATTGCAACTGATACTAAAACCACATCTGGCATATTCCCTGGGCCTGGCATAGATCCAATCATAAAAGCATCACTGGAACTTTTATCCGGTGATATACGATTATGTTCCATTGCTTGCGATCTAATGAAAAACACCCCATTTCTTCCATCAATATTTGATCTTAGTTCTGATTCAACAACCCAACTTCCAAGAGCAGCATTGAATGGTGCAAGTTGGATGAGTTTTATCATAGATCGTCACTCTAAGGACAACGGTGAGAATATTTGGGTATTGGAAATATCAGATGCTCCATTCATATACGCAACAGCGTCACATCTTGAAAATATGGAAGGTTCTCTCAAGCATACCATGTGGAATGATGTTTTTGGTTGCACTACTAAGATTCTAGAAGCTTCTCTAGATCTTCTTTCTGATCAATCTTCAATGGATCATAAAATATTAGATTGGCAAGTTTCTTTGCAAAAATTCTATCAAATGGAAGAATCAGAATATTGGACCGACCATCGTAGTGTTTATTATAATCCATGTTCTGTTGAAATTGCAGTGCCAACTGGAGTCACAGTCTCTGGAGCGCTAAGAGAATTCACAATACCTCCACCAGAAGTCATACCACCTGCTGAAAAACCAGCACCTATTTCAATTGCAGAAATTAGAGGTCCTGTGGAAGTTACTACCTCTGAACCGCAATCCCCTGTAGTAGATGTCCAGTCTACTAATAATACGGAATCCAATCCAAATGTTCGACCGACTCTTCTAAGTCGTATATCTAAATTTCTTGGTTTTAACTCAAAGTCTTGAATATAATTCGTATTTCTTTCTTTCCTTTTTTTGCATCTAACTATAATCTGGCATGTGCGCATACCTCAAACGAGGTTATTTTTCAGAAACAATATAACTTCTCGATTATAATCATTAACATATATACTAATCACATGCGTGGTTTTGTATTACTCATAATCTTGAGTTTACTTCTTATACTGGTCGTGTTAACATTGACCTATCAATTTTTCTTCCCCAATTCTACATTCGATTTTAACATGTTTAATATCAATTTTGGAACAGACACTACTGTGGGTCCGGTTCAAACTCAATCATTATCCCAAGATGCTGCAAAATATTTTGGGTTAAAGAACAAATCATGCGAATTTTTATCAGGAAATATATTATTTGTAACTAAAACCAATTCAGTGAGTGAAATTCATGCTATCAAAACCACGGAAGAGCAATATCTAGCTGATTATATAACCTGTCCATATAACTCAGACATTACCGATAAACTTTACATTTACAATAATCAGACCAAATACGTGTCCATTGACAATGGAACCGAAACGACCATTATCTGGAAGATGGGGCGGCTGTATGCGTGTGCAGCAAACAGCAATTGCACAATGCACCTCATGGATGATATCGAATCAAAAAAATATGCTGATGAATTATTCCTTTTAAGAACTGGTTGTGCATATTTTGGAAATACTAATTTACCAAAATCAATTGACACAAATAAACTATTTCAAATAAGTTCTACTGGTTCTTCGAATTTTGGTGATTATACTTGCGATAATTTCCTTATCAGTGCAAATCGTACTTATGCATCACAAATTCTTGCAGAACAAAACCTGACTGAAGATCAAACTGCGTTGGTTTGGGCAGCAGCACATTTTAACGAACCGGTACAAGAATGTTTAGATCAGGCAACCGGCATAATCGTATTTCGCAACATGGCATTTGATTTGACCCATTCATACCTCTTTGATTATGAGTTAGGTGGCTACATGCATCTAACACAACAAACAAAATTAGTCTATTTACAGAAAGATATTCCTGAAGAGTTTTTGAGGTTGCCTAACTAATCAAGCATATGTTCCATTTTTTCTTTTTTTTGTTTCTAAATATCTCTTGTTATGCTTGCCTGGTTTTATTATCGCAGGTATTCTGTCTACAACATCAATCCCTTTTTCTTTCAGTTCCTCAATTTTCTGCGGATTGTTTGTTATCAGCCTGATTTTTTTTATCCCAAGATGTCTCAATATATCTACTGCGGCATCATAGCCTCTCAAATCTTCTGCAAATCCCAAACTTAAATTAGCATCAACTGTATCCATTCCTTCATCCTGAAGTTCGTATGCCTTTATCTTATTACACAGTCCGATTCCCCTGCCTTCCTGGTCAAGATAAATCAGAACTCCGTTTTTTTGTTTGCCTAAATATTCCAAAGCCTGTTCAAGCTGTTCATTACAATCACAACGCAATGAGCTGAACGTGTCACCGGTTACGCATTTTGAGTGTATTCTTACCGGTACTGCTATGGTATCTTTACTATCCAAATGAGTATTCTCAGCGTCGTTACTATTACATCCTCTTACAAGCGCGATATGTTCTTTTTCCTCATCCTGAAATGCGTATAATGTAAACTCTCCGAATTTTGTCGGGAACTTTGCCTTTGCCATCAGATCCACGCTTTTTATCATCATGCCCTAAGCACCTTCACAAGACCTACTGCCGCCTCAACCGCACGTGTTGCGTAGCCCTCAGCCCTATCTTCTGCACCTTCATAATCCACATCATGTCCGATTATCCCAAGGGTTGCAGGTTTGTTGAATTCAAGCGAAAGATCGCTGAGTTTTTTTGCAACTGTCTTTGCAATCAATTCATCATGCGCTGTTTCTCCTTTTATCACTGCACCGAGTGATACCACTGCATTATTCCTCTTGTCCATAAGAAGTTTTTTCACTGCAAGCGGGATTTCGAAAACTCCTGCAACGTGTACAATATCAGATAGTTCTGCATCTGCTTCTTTTATTGCATCTTTTGCACTCTCTTCCATTTGCTCTGTAATATCCCCATTGAATTCTGCAACTACGAGCGCAATCCTTATCTTCTGTTTTCCTGTACTGACTTCTCCTTCGTCTTCTTTTCCTTGTCTCATTCCTTTACCTGCATTCTTAGTAAGCTCTTCTGGATTTGTAACTATCAATACTGCGTTATGTGCATGTTTTCTCACTCGGTTATCGCAGATTTCGAAAAATTCCTTTTCGCTCCATGCTTCGTTTTCATGAACAAACGCTTCAATCACATGTTTATTTGTCATTAATTTTACCTGTTGAATTCCTATTGATGCTTCATGTGCGCACACCTGATCCACTGGCGCACCGCCAACCATACCCAGTGCCATACATGATTCGCATCCAGCGTCCAGCAACCTTTTACACTCCACTGGCAAATCCTTTACACCTGGCACTGTTCGTCTTATTATTTCAACATCAGGATAATTTTTCTTTATCTCGTCCAGTGCCATCTCTCCCATGTTCACTCGTGAAAACATTGTGTCTACTATTCCGATTTTCATTTCAGCACCTCATTCAAGCCACTTGTATCCTTTTTTTCTATGGATTATGGAAGTAATTCGAATCTCGTTTTCGACAACAGCATATATGATACGGTAATCCCCAATTCTGATACGATAAAATGGCGGTTTGTATGCCCCTCTAAGTTTCTTTATGTCCGCATCGCTACGGTTTTCGTATGGGTTATCGGAAAGTTCATCAAATGCTTTTTTCAACCGTTTTTGGATTTCAGGCATAAGATGCAAGAATTCCTTTTTGGCAGACTCTGATATCACAACCTTCAATTTCATAGGTTGTTCACATCATGGAACTTCTCAGTTTTCAGGATTTTTTTCTGTCCCTCCATGAATTTATTTTCTTTTGCTATCTCTATAAGTTCCCTTATGATTGAATCATATGTGGCGCCTTTATGCCCAAGATACTTGAGCATCTCTCTTGTTTCCGTGTGTATTGCTATCGTAGTATTCATATATAATCACTATAATGATTATATGTTCTTATATGTTTTTATAACTATCTTCAGACTATGATATATATCGAACAAATCACCAGTGCCATCTCTCCCATGTTCACTCGTGAAAACATTGTGTCTACTATTCCGATTTTCATTTCAGCACCTCATTCAAGCCACTTGTATCCTTTCTTTTTTTCATATTGTTAATCCGTTCTTCTATCTACAGGCAAATCCAAAGGTCAGAATGTATCTATGTGTGTGCTTATTGCATGATCGCATGCAGTTTTCCAGCTGTCTTTTTCATCATGTATTCTAAGGCTATGTCCTACATATCTATGCGTATCCTCATCTTCATTTCCTTGTCTTGCCCGCAATATGATGTAAAGTCCAAGTATGCATTTAGCTTCGCTAAAATGTTTTGCAACCAAAAAAGCATCGTCAGGACCAAGGCCATGCAATGTCTTCATAAACGAATTCAAACTAAAAGTTAATCCAGTATCAGTTATTGTTTCACTCACGCGATCTGCCCATGTCGATGCAGGGCCATCTTTATATACGGTATTCCAGGTTTCAACAATCTGCCCACATATATCTTGTAACTTTGGATCAAGTTCTTTCCCCCGGATTCTCTCGTTTATAATCCTTAAAACCATCGATCCCATTCTGTTCCTAATCTCTCTACGTCCTATGCTATGCTGTGCATGCCGTTTTCTTGAGTTGTTCGGGTCAAACAAAATACATCCATCTAAGGGAGCCCATAGTACTGGTCGTTCTACTCCTGTGATTCCTAACGTTCTCTCTACTCTCTTTTGTGTCATCAAAAATCACTTCCTTCTAAAAACGGATATCCGTATTTTTCTGCATACATTTTTGCTTTCTTTTTTGAAAGTGCTCTTCCTGGTGCAAGCATCTCACACAAAACCATAGTGCCTTGCATTCCTGCTCTTCTTGCAAGTTCGAGCGCAAGTTCTGTATGCCCTTTCCTGTTTTCGATCCCCCGTCCTATCAAAAGGAATACATGTCCAGGCGAATAAAAAGACCTCATAAACTCCTGCTTTATGCTCTCACCTTTTAGGTTTCCTTTTCCAGTTTGTATTGTTCCTGTTTGCTCGTTTTTGTATGCACGCTCTGCGAGTTCAGCGAGTTTCTTTATTGTGAGTGCACGATCAGTATCTGTGATGCCAGTATAGACCTCTTTATGATTTACTGGAATAGAAAAAGATGGTTTGTCATTATATGCTGTTTTTTTGCATTCCATTTGTTTTAATTCGAAATTTGAGCTTGCTAATATATCTGTGTAGAATACCAAACCCATTTTCTTTGCTATTTCTGGTTCAATTGCAAGACAAATAAGCCCGCCTGCGTTTTTGCGTAATCTTTCAATCCATTCCGGAGTTATATATTTTGCATGAATGATAAGGTCTGCTTCTCCTTCCCTGTCATTTCCATCATATATTACGCAAGCATAAGCTTTCTTCAGCTTTTCTATTGCGTTTTGGATTTTATCATTTTGCATATAAGTTCAACCTTAAACACTCTCTGTCTAGTTGTGTTTAAATAATCCTGCGAATATCCAGTTACCAAGTTTATATCGCGTTTCTCTTATGTAACTCACATCTCCTTTCTGTTACCACATCCATCTCTTGAAACTTTCCCGAATTCGCTGAATTTCAAAACCTGTTCAGCATCAAACACTGGTCCATCCTTGCATGTAAGCATTCCATTGATTGCACATGATCCACAAACCCCTGTTCCGCATTTCATATGCCTTTCCAAACTCACCTGACACGGTATCTTTAGCTCAACACATTTTTCTGCAATCGCTTTCATCATCTTTTCCGGACCGCAGGTATAAACCCAATCAAATTTCTTTTCTTTAATCAGCCATTCAAATTCTGCCATCACAGTTCCTTTCTTTCCTCTTGAACCGTCATCAGTAGTCACAAAAACCTCTTTACAAACAACAAACAAATGTTTTTCATAAACAACGTCCTTTTCACATCTTCCGCCAATTATTGCATATGCATCTATCCCATGTTCGCGTGCGGTTTTACAAAGAAAATACATTGGCACTACTCCATAGCCGCCTCCAATGGTGAGGATATGTTTTGGGTTTCCAGTTCCGAGTTTTGGGTGTCCGCTTTCTTGTTTTGAAGCTTCATCAATTCCACAACAACAGTCGCATTTATTTTCGAATTTCGAATTTTCAGTTGAAACACATTGTGTTGTTTTGCATTTTAGTTCTGTTTTATATTGCAGTCCGAGATCAAACGGCCTTCCAAGTGGCCCGCGATATGAAATTTGTTCTCCTTGTTTTAGTTTATGGAGTTCTCCCGAAACCGTTCCCACATTCGCAACCGAAATCGTAAGCGGCCGGTTATTTGCAATGCTCATCGGCCGTTCCCCTAATCCTGGTATCCAGACCATCAGAAATTGCCCTGGCTCTGCCTCTATCATATCATGTTCGATCTCAATTGATTTGATTCTATAATTCTCTTCTAAAATTTTCTTTATCCTGTTTGTATACATTGGATTTGTAATTTCAAAATCATCCATATTATCGCCTGTCATTTTATTTTCTACATATCAAATGTTGATTCTATCCTATCATTTTTTCGAATGTGCTGCGCCAACAATATCCTTTAGTTTTGCATATCCGTTCATTTTCATCCAGTCACTGATTTCATTTGAAATCTCTCCAAACGCTCCAATGCCGCGATAATAAACAGATGTTCCAACTCCAACATAATTTGCACCTGCCATCATCATTTCGATCGCATCTGCGCCACTGTTCACTCCGCCTGTTCCTATTACCGGAATTCCAATTGCTTCGCTGATGAAATATACGCATCTTATTGCTATTGGTTTTATCGCAGGGCCGCTAAGGCCCCCCATTCCAAATCCCGGCAGTCTTGATTTTCTATTAATATCTATTTTCATTCCTGGACCTAGGCTGTTGCCCATATTTATTGCGTCTGCTCCTGCTTGTTCGGCAGCCTTTGCTGCAGCAACCTCGCCAGGAACAGAAGGAGACAATTTCATGATGAGCGGCAATTTCGTGTTCTCCTTTATTGCATTCGTGATCTCAGTTATGGATCCACATGTTCCCTGTCCGGCCATCATTCCATATCCAGGTGTATGAGGACATGAGATCACAGCTTCAACCGCGCTTGCACCTAGTTCTTTTTTTGCAAGTTCAATTTTAGCGGCCAGCTGTCCGAACTCTTTTGCATCCTTGCCAACTATACTTATTATCAGCGCATCATCCATTTTCCATCCATTCAATTCCTGGAGTCCAGTATCAATTCCTGGATTGGGATATCCCATTGCATTTAGCAGTCCGCATTCTGTTTCGACGATATTCGGG
This sequence comes from Microcaldota archaeon, assembly GCA_018813505.1. GTDB lineage: Archaea > Micrarchaeota > Micrarchaeia > Anstonellales > Bilamarchaeaceae > Bilamarchaeum. The sequence goes on along the minus strand of JAHJBM010000050.1, from coordinate 5,680 downwards.
CCTTCATGGCCTTTTTTCGGTTCAAGCGAAAGCGATTTCGTGGTTACTGCTCCGCAGCCATGTTCACACACGCTTTCAAGCGTTCCGCGCGTCACTCCAAGAACACCTGATGCAAGTATAAGCGGATTTTTGATCTTTTTTCCAAAAAATTCGGTTGATATGTCTATCATTATCATTACCAAAAATACATATCCCTAACAAAATATAAAATATTCCATGCGTACAAACCCCGATGTGCCAAACACCCACATCAAATTTATAAATCTTCTTTTGCAGTAGTTGCTGCTGATTTAAATGATAACAAAAAACATAATTGTACTCATGTTAGTGTGTGGAGTGCTGTTATTCGGCTGTACAGGAAATGGTTCAAATAGCAATACATCCAATGGTCAGGCTGGCAACGCGCCACAAGATCAATCCTCTGGACAAGGAACTCAAAACCAAGGCTCCGGGACACCGGACGTTGGACAGGAAACACAAGACACCGGAACACAGGACACAGAACCTGAAACCCCTGGCAATACTCAACAACAGGGTACTGACCTTTCAGGTCTTATATATTCAGAATTGGTTGCGCTTGGCATTCCAATTCAATGCGATGTGAGTGTTGTTACACCTGATGAAACATTATCAGTCAAAATGTACGTTAATGGCGATGAAATAAGATCGGAATATGATTCAACACAATCTAATCCTGATTGTGAGACTGCAGTGACCATTGTAAAAGAAGATGTCATGTACATGGCTTGCCTTGGTCAGGAGTTTGCTCCTGGCTGTGACTGGATGATGTTTGAAACGGACGAATCAGAAAACGGAGCGGCAAGTACTGGTTCTGTAAGCCCATCCACACTTGAGGATCTACCTGCTACAAATTTCAATTGCATACCCTGGATATATGACGCATCCAAATTCGAGCCATCTGGGCATGCATGCACCATGGAAGAAATGATGCAAAACATGTATGCTGAATAATTTCTTCTAATCTGGGGAGGCCACCATTCCACCCACCCATCCTTCTTGGTGGTTTTCCCCTCTATTCTTCTGTTTTCAGTTCTGGGTATTGAGTTTCAAATGTATTGGTCTAGCGTCAAGTTCCGAGTTTTCTTATGAGCTACAAAAGCTTCAAAAATGTCTTGTTATAATCTGGTTTTGGTTAACCACTAGCCTTTTTGACCTCAGAAACTCTAAGATTGTAAAAAGGCTTGGTCTTTATATTCTTTTCTTGAGAATTGCCTTTATACTAAAGTATTATAGAATACTTAAGGTGGAAGAGGTGTTCTTCTTATGTTCGAAGATATCATAAATGCAGCAAAAGAAACTAGCAATAATCCCCGGCCCGAGGTAAAGGAAAACTCAACAATCAATATCTCAGTTATAGGTGTTGGTGGTGCGGGTTGCAATTGCGTAAACCGAATATATGAAAGTGGCATAAAAAGTGCCAATACTATGGCAATCAACACTGATGGCAAGCATCTTAATATGGTTCGTGCTCACAAAAAAATTCTCATAGGTAAAACCGTAACCCGTGGTCTTGGTGCTGGTGGAGATGTAAACATCGCAAGAAAATGTGCTGATGTTGACAGTTCTTATCTTAGAGAACAAATTGGTGAAAACGAACTCGTATTCCTTTGTGCTGGTATGGGTGGTGGAACTGGTGGTGGTGCAGCTGCTCCAATTGCAAAAATTGCAAAAGAACAAGGCGCCATTGTAGTGGCCATGGTTACATATCCATTCGCTCTTGAAAGAGTGCGCCTAAGAAAAGCCCAAGCATCACTACAAGAACTTGTAGAAGTATGTGACACGGTCGTCGTGATAGATAACAATCGTTTGGCAGCTTATTTTCCAAACCTTCCCATAAATAAAGCATTTGAACTTGCAGACTCAATTACTACACGGGCAGTTACGGGCATATCAGACACTATCATGTTCCCAAGTCTCATAAACGTTGATTATGCTGACGTTCAGACTGTAATGAAAGGTGGGGGATTATCTATGATTTCACTTGGTCAAGGGAATGGTCATAATCGAGTAAAAGACGTTGTAACAGATACTCTGGAACATCCCTTGCTTGATGTTGATTATGAAGGTGCGCGAGGCTGCCTTATTCATATGGAGGGTGGTCCAGACCTTACCCTTGGAGATGCAATAAACGCCGGTGAAGCACTTACCGCAAGCTTTGATGAAAGTGCAAGCGTTAAAATGGGTGCAAGAATAAATGCTGATCTTCAGGATTCAATAAGGATAACTGCCATAATCACTGGTGTGAAATCCCCATATATACTCGGAAAAAAAGTCGATTCCGGGTCTAATGAGGCCGAGCTCGGTTATCTGTAGGTGAATATATTGTTCGTTTCTTTTGATCTACCATTATTCCTAGTCTGGTTGTTTATTTCAACACTCATTCCAGGTGCTTTGTTATCCCTTTCTATTTTCAGGAAAGATGATTTCGGTGTTATAGAAAAACTGTTCATCGGATTTGCATTGGGTGTGGTAATTCTTCCACTACCGTCCTTCCTACTTTATCTTGTTCTTAATATAAAATTTAGTTACACGATTGCTCTACTTTCTGTTGGCATTCTTTATCTTATATCAATAGCATTTTTCATAAAGAACCGTGTCTATGAGGACCTACAGAATATCAAATTTACAATGCCTCAGATTACTGGTCTTGATTCAATTCCTAGAGGGGTTTGGATTTCACTTGCTCTTCTTTTGGTGCTTTTTGTTTCATATATGGTGCGACTTGCTCCATACAGCCCCATCTATCAAGAACTTGATCCGTATTATTATACCGACATTGCACAGCAACTTCTAACCTTTGGTGAAAATCCTATTAATGATCAAACTGCATGGTATCCGATGGTTGTAGATCACAGACAGGTTCCACAAATGTCCTATCTTGAAGCGACCTGGTACTCACTATACACTGGCGGTGTAGAATACAACAATATGCTGCTTGCACTTATTGCATCTATGTACCCCCCAATCGTTGCAACCCTTGCAATGTTTTTTATCTATTTGTTCGTATCTGAAACAAGCAGAAAGGAGTGGGGGATTATAGCGGCTGGTCTTGCATCGTTTGTTCCGATGGCAGTATATAAGCTTTCAGCAGGAAGCTTTGAATCACAATCTTATGCATTTTTTGCCTTGACTTTCTTTTATGCAATGTATGCCCTGTCACTAAAAAGACAAGATCATAAATTCTCTATGCTTGCGGGCATTGGCTTTGCAGCGCTTGCCCTTGGTAGCGGTTCACAGATCGTTGCTCTTGTGTCGCTCATGCTGTTCATGGTCATTCAGTCAATTTTCTATTTCCTGAAAGACAAAGATGAAAAGAATCTAAAGTATCTTCTTATCATGAACGGAATAATTTTTGTTATCGGTCCACTTCTTGGTAGTTCAATCCTTAGAGATTATTTTGAATCAGGCACTATCGGAGGACTTAACATAACATTGCCATTGTTTGTAGCTATCGCATTTGTCGGTGTTTTGTATGCAATCAAGATGAAGGTTAATAATGCAAAAATACAAAAGGCGGTACTTGCTGCCATCATAATTGCAGGTCTTTTGGTTGTAACATTTACTCCTTTAGGAGACTATATGAAATCAGCTGGCCGCACTGGTTTCGGCATAGCTGAATATCAAAGCCCTCTTGAAAGGACCATCGCAGAGCAGGCTGTTGCACCTGCTTCATTTGGCGGACAAATCGGTTATATAGCAGAGAACTATGACAATGCAGTTTCAATTTTATTATCGCCCCTTGGTGCACTCATTGGTTCTGATTCAACAGCATTTATCTCCATAAAAGGTTTCGTTACCAGCGTGGTTTCTCTTATCTTCCTGCCGTTTTCGTTCATAACAAACATAATACTTTCAATATTTGTCAATATCGTAAATCTTTTCCTTGGCACAGAAGTTGATTTCTCTGAAAAATCACACAGTCTGTTGCTGTTCTGGTCATTTGTTTTCTGGGTATTGATAATTTTTTCTGCATATAATTTCTTCAATAAAAAGGATGATAGTAATCATACCTATGATCCATTATTCCTTTTCGTGCTTGCAGTTATCATGCCTCCATTCATAGTCGGCCTGATAAAAGCAAAATATACTATTTATGCCGGTGTTCTTTTTGCCATTGCAATAGGATACTCATTCGGTGCAATCGAAAAGGTCATTGAAAATTATCTGAAAATCAGTGAAGAGAGAAAAAAACAGGCAAAGAAATACCTGCTTGCTATGGCAGTGGTGTTTGTACTGTTACAATTCTCATACAATGGCATGAATATCGGTTTCCTGTGGGGGAGTTTCCAGCCGCTTTATCAGAATAATCCTGATGCGCTGACAGTGAAGTTCCAGCAGATATGTATCCAAACAGGTGATCCAGAAGTGTGTGCCGCAGCTGCAGATCCTTTGGGGTATGCAAATCTGGGCACCAATTACCAATACAATCAAAAATTATGTGCACTGTCTATTTTGTCAAAATACTCGTATATTTCAGATTCATCCAAGGCTCCGTTTTGGGAGAATCACGCAGTTTCAATACGTTGCAATCGCCTTACTCCATACTGGATAGATGCAATGGAATGGATAAACCAGAATACTGAAAGCGATGCACGTATAATCTCATGGTGGGACTATGGCCACTGGACCAATTTCTTTGGTCAGAGAAATACTGTGCTAAGGAATGAGCACCGTTCTCATGAAATGATCGGAGAAGTCGCACATGGTTTCCTTGACGCGTCTCCCGAAGAGCTTAGGGAATATATGCTCGAACATGATAGCAAGTACGCCATGTTTGATGTGGAAATCGTTGCAGGTGGGGGAATGTTTGGTGGCAAATATGGTGCGCTTGATTATCTTTCATGCGCATGGGACAATCAAACTGATGTTTCAAAGGCACCGACCGAATCAGTATGCGAGGCCGAGCATTTATGGGAAACAATATTTGTAACATCTAATCCATGCACAATTTCGCCATTGACCGGACAGACTGGTTTGACTGCATATAAGATTTATGAAGACATCTACAAATACAATGCTCAAGGGGTACTCGAGCTGGTCGATACTGTTTATCGTCCTTATTATCGTCCAGAATGTTACAATCCTGGACCTGATGTCATTGGTTTTTGTCATAATGCACTAAAACCTGTTGCAACCTATTGCGTGGGTGATACAACTCTTGCAAATGGCGAAATAACAACTGCGGCATACAAGCTTAATGAGACCTATCCAAATGGAGACTTGAAGCTCAACAAAGGTATTTTGCAAATGCCCTATGGCCTGTCGACCACCTATCATTTCGGTCCTGTACAGGCATATACTATATTATACACCGAGAGTCCATTATGGATAGAGAATGGTGTTGTGAAATCAGGATATGAGGACAGAACAGGCAGGTTCTATGACTCTCCGCTCTATAGAGCCATGGTTTTGAATAACCTTCCGGGTTTCGATCTTGTTTATACAACTCCTGATGGTGCAGTAAAAATATTCAAAATAACGGAATGATGTAGCCCCAGTTGGTTCATTTCAAAATTGGGTCTGATACCCCGCTGCTTGCAGCGACCCAATTTTGAAAGTTGTGACCGAATGACCGACAAATCTGTTCGGCAGATTTGTGGTCCATGGAACGTTTCGACGTTCCATTGGAGGTATACCCCACCTGCTTGCAGTGGGGTCT
>JAHJBM010000049.1 GCA_018813505.1 Microcaldota archaeon | reverse complement strand
TTGAATAATCAACATATTTTTCATCCATATGTTTTTCCTTATTTTTTAGCAGGTCCTTGATTTTTTCCTGCATGTTATCATTACCAGAACCTTTTTTTGACTCTCCCCTAAATCTTAGTTCACCATAAACAATTGAATCCTTTTCAGTATTTTTAGTTGCCACATATACAGAACAAACATTCCCTTTTTTCATATTACGATTTACTCTGCCACAAACCTGGAGAAGGTTATCCAATGGAGCAAGTTCGCGAATACCTAAATCAAAATCTACATCAAGACCAGCTTCGACTGATTGTGTTGATATCAAGATTAGTCTTTCGTTTTCTTTCCCAATCAAAGCAACCAATTCTTTTCTCCTTGATGGCAACAGGGTACTATTTAGAAGAAGGATTTGATCCGCATATCTCTCTTTTAGATGTTTACTTTTTTGGAGTTTTTTGAATGCTATCATGGATTTTTTTATTGTATTTGCGACAACCAAGACCTTATCCGGATAGTTATATTCTTTAATCTTTTCTTCAGCCAAATTAGACAATTCTTTTTCATCATCTTCAAGTCTCAAATCTACGCGCTGCCAAAACTTTGCGAATTCTTCTCTTAGCTCTTTTTGATCAGGTTCGATTAATAATTTAACTTCATTTTCGATTTCTTCTTCTGATAATTTATGAATTGGTGGGATACTAGCAGACATGACAATTATTTTTGAATTTAACATTTTGGCAGTATTTGTTATCAAATCATTGTAGAGAGTCCATTCCTTGGAATTCAGAGATTGAATCTCATCTATTATTATCACACTGTTGGCAAAGTTATGAAGTTTGTAATTTGAATTTTTACCATTCTTTATTAGCGCATTAAAGAAATTAACATTACTCAAAACAACTACCGGATAATTTGTAAATTCTTGATTAACGAAATGCGTCTTATCATCTTCATTTTCCTTCAAATCCCATTCCGAATAGGAATATATAGGAGAAATCAATTCGTTTCCAAGCGCTTTTTTTAGAACGTCTTGGTTCTGTTCGATTATATTGACAAACGGAAACACATAAAATAATCTTTTTGCATTGCTTTTCTCAGCAAGTTCCAAAGCAAGACTCAGTGATGTCAAAGTCTTGCCACCACCAGTTGGAAGGTACAAATAGAATACATTCTTACCAGATGATTCTAAAAGTCGCTTACTTGAAAACAACCTGAATTTTTCCCTGGCTTTCGAAACATCATCATCGGATTTTTTTAAATTTAAGAACTTTGTGAGGTTTTCTTTTAACTGGTCTATATCTGGTAAAGTGTTTGAAATTGTTTCTGGGGTTTCACGATGATATGCCGCATAATAATCAGCACTTACAAGACATGAATATAACAACTTATGTAAATAGAAAATTGATTCACGTTGCTCTATATTCTCAGGTAGGTTTTCTTGCATATATCTGAAAATTGCACCAGGGCGATTCGATGGAGAATTGATTTTAGGATCGAACCAAAGGCTGAGGTTAATGATCTGATCTGTTTTCCTTGTTTCGTCTTGAATACTTCCGACTAATCTTTTGAACTCACTTTCGGATGATTTTTCCCATAAACCATCCAGCTTATCCCCTATATCTATCGGAGACTGGAGATTGGTATGATGGCGTGCAATAACAGATGCAAGATAAAAAAAAGTTGCCTTGGTTTTTTCATCTTCGTTTTTAAGATATGTTTCAAGCAACAGGCCAAAAATAAATAACCCGGGCAATGAATGATCTGATTCTGATGTTTTCTTGAGCTTTTCTTTGTTATACGACTGCTCGAGATTTTTCTTAGATTGCTCTTTGATTCGATCCTGAAAGGAGTCATTCATTTTTCCAAAGTCATGGAAGTATATTATTGCACGTAAAACCGACCATAATTTAGTTTCACTTTTCCCAAATGCTTTTTCTATCAGTTTTTGAAATGTTGGTTTAAGGCTCAGCTCACCAACTAATTTATCGAAGATTTCGAGTGTTATCTGTGAATGATTAGTTAGCGATTCTGCCACTCGCCCATCTTCGCTGATAGGACGAGCGTATAAACCATCAAGATATTCTTTCCTGAAAAGTTTTGAATAATCAGGTTCCTGAAAAACATCATCAATTGAACTCATTCTAACCCCCCATTAAACATTTGTATTACACGCTCGTTTATCTGCCCCGCCTCATCAGTATCACGAATTTTGAAGATGCGACTTCCGTTCCTAAGCATATCTGTATCGATCTCCCAGTTTGTAAATGCAGATAAACAAAGTTTATAGTGAAGATCACCACCTAGTGCGTATGGATAATTTTCGAACACGGAATAACCGTCATCTGATATATAAGATGAAGATAGGTCAAGATCATCGAAGTTCATGCCCGTGGATAAATTCTTTTTAATTGGATGCTGCTCGGAAGTTTTTAGCAAAACTACTGAATCAAATTTCATTGCTTTTTTTGTTTTTAGTTCATCTGTGATTTCCGTTATGCCTTCAATCTGTTTGAAATCACGAATCTCAGCTCTAAATTCATTTTTGCCAAGGTATGGAGTGAAGATAGTTTGGTTATCCTTGAGTTTGTTAATGAGTTCCTGATGTTTGTCATTTTCATCAAATAAGAAGATTCGCCAGCGTGGGGCAATGAGGATTTGTTCTGTTATAATCAAATTCCCACCAGATTCATTACTTCCATAACCATGCAGATTACAAAATTTCACAAAATGCTTTTGAAACCCACCCAACCTCTTAGTAAACACGGGTTTAATTCCAACATAAAGTGATTTGTAATAATATTCATAGTATTCTGGGTACATGCCTTTTTGATCCGCATATCCGGCTTTATTGGTCATTGCCCCAAATATGCCAAGCAGTGAAGAATACGGAACTAGATTATACGTTAGGTAGATATTATTTACATCTGGCTTTCGAAATGCTGCAAATTCCCCACTCAAAATAAAAGAACAAAATCTCAAATTTACCACCAGGTCTTTTAGTAAATCTCTAGGATATCTTTTTCAGGTATTGAATCAAGTTCAACAAAATCCTTGGCACAATAAATTTTCTTGGTGATAGTATAGTTTTCTTCAAATTTCTTCAATACCTCTAATACACCCTGGATATCAATTGTCCTTTTAGACGTACCATCGGAATTTGGTTTGGTTATTTTTACCTTTGTTTGTAAAATTGGAACAAACGGTACTGGTATTGGACCAGTAACACTATTTTTTCGTTCAAATTCCACAAATAGTAAAAACTCCCCAATAGCTCCGGTTTTTGTTGTTGAAGTAACATAATTTACTCCATACCGCATTGATTCTATAAATTTTATTACATCTTTTTCTTTGAGGTAATAATTTTTTGCATTGTTCTTTAGAATTGCGTTTATCGGACCATCTTCCTGTAAATTATTCGGATTTATGGTAAAATCAAATACATAATGAACTTCATCTGCACGATGCTGTAGACCAAGAGTTGTTTGTGAATCTCCACGTTTACTTGCATATGCACTTTGGATTTGAGACGGATAGGGTTGGGACTTATTTTCGAATGCATTTATACCATAGGTAATTTGACACGGACCAGTAATTGAAAAGTTCTTCTTATTTTTGATTTCTAATTTCTTGGGAGTTAATTTCGTTTTGGCAATTTTGATTTCATAATCATCTCCGTCTTTAGAGGATATTTTGACTTTTTTTTCTTTTGAAATTATAGCTGAGAGTATTTTTTCAAATTCAGTATTATCAAAAAAATCACCCCAGTTATCTTTTAACAATTCCAACGTAACTGCAGAAGAATAAGATAAGGAATTAATATCTGTTTCGGATTCTTCTGTATCCACTTCATTAGTTTCAGGTTCCACATCAGAATCTTCAGTTTTTTGTTTTTCTTTTCCGATTGCAAGAGTGGCACCAAATAACCGGATATCTATGTTATTAAGTGCTTTTTCCAATGGATTGCTACCTTTTAAATCTGACCTAGCCATATTTTCTTGTAATGTAAATGGATTCCCATCAGCATTATAACGTCTCCAAACAAAAACATTTTCACCAGTAACCTCATGAAGATATTTTCGGATACAGTATTTTAGTGCTTTATCTGTAGAGTATATTCTTCCATCAGGTAGTTCTCTCGGCATTCCACTAAAATCAGCATTAAAATTTGCATTATCTGCACGAACTATAAAAATCCCACAAGCAAATTTGGTGTAATTCACATCAGTTTCATTTGTTTTTTTATCTTCCATAATATTCACCTCAGTTTATTCTTCAAATAGCAGATATAACCTGCATAAAAATATGGTTTGAATTCTCTGAACCCAACCAAATCATAACTATTCGTTGCAAGAATTTTATCGCCAGAGATTCCGCTATTTTGTAATTCAGCATCAGTTATAGCATAGCTTCGGCATCCAAATTTATCCCCAAGAACTAAGCGAACTCGTTTGATCTGATTGCATGCGACTATCGCTTCCAACTCTAAAACCTTTTTAGAACCACCGTCAGCCTTGCTTTTTTCTACCAAAAAACGATAAAATCGTCCAGCATGAAACGCCCATGCTTCAGCAGAGGTATCCGGCTCTGATTTTTGTAATTCGTCCATTTTCATTACATCGACCTCCGTTTCTTTTGTAAATAATTTTTGATTGAACCATAAATCCAAAGAGTCTGTTACTGCCCCGCTATTACTCCAGAATAGTTTTGGATTTGAAAGAGCGTGATACTCTATTGGAAGTATAAATAAGTTAAGAAAATCCAGATGAGTCAGTTGACTGACATTACGATAGGTATAATTGAATAGTTTCTCTTGTAGTGAATTGAACAAATAGGTTATCCACTCGGCTTTGCCATCAAGCTTTTCAAAATATGGAAAATGACCTGCGATCCCCAATATGGATTTTATTCGAGATTCCAAGAATACACGAGATACTCGTATAAAACCTTTATGCGAATAGAATTTGAATTCTCCTAGTATCCAACAGTAGTTAAATATATAATCGTAGAAAAACAGTTCCCTGCAAGGTTTCCCCCCGTTGGATAATTTTAACAGGAATAGATAAAAGTCACAATCTTTATTTTGCAGTTGATTAAAAATATCAGCAAATGAATTGACTCCTTTTTTTGATATTAGCGTGATTTCCATTTTTTGTAGGTTTGAATCAACAAATAACGGCATTATTTTTATATTGTTTATACTCACGTAATCAAAAAATAGTCTGTATAATAACGCGCATCTACCACAGATTAAAAAGTTTTTTTCTTTTGAATGCCTTGTTTTATGCTCTAGGAACGGTTTTTTTGAAGAATATGTAATGAAAGGAACAGGTGCATCTAAATATTCCGATTTATTACAACACATGCAATTATTCTTGGTTTTCTGAGCGTTAATTGTCGACTGTGCTTTAAGGAATTCAATACGCAAAAATGAATAAATACTATGATAATTGTATGCATCGGGTAGCAATTGTTTTAATTTGAACGCAGCCAAGGAAGGAAGAAGCACTATAAAAAACACTTTGGCTGGGACATTTTTCTTTTTTTCAGCAGAAAACAATGTTTCTTTTTCAGATATTTTTGTTTTTAGATAGTCTAATTCATTTGTTAGTATACTATCTATTTCTGTACCAATGGAATTAAACAATTGCAACTGGGGCAATTGTTTTTTATCATATTTGCACTTTTTAAGTTTCTCCTTACTCATAAATCTGCTGATCGCTCTTTCGAATGTTTCCTTTTTCTTGTTTACCTTGAATGCATAAATAACGGGGCTAAGAATAGTTTTGTTTCCACCAATCAGTTTATTCATATCCTGCTTATTATATACTGGAATGAGTTGCAGATGTTTTCTCGTATTTTCGATAATGTTATATATTTCATTTACTTCCTCGGCAGTGTAATGATATTCGCCTATCACCCCTAATTCATCTTCAGAAAAAATCTCATTTGAAACTTTACCGGCAATTGTTTTCACAAATATCTTTTCCTTAGCGAGTTTTAGCTTACCATTTTCTGACCCTGACAAATGAAACGGAAGTATAACGCAGATTTTTTGTTCGTCATCTTCATAATTAGTGGCTAATAAAATATCATCAACAAGAAATTCACACAGTAAATCGCGTGATTTATCCCGTAATGACTTGTCTTTTAGGTAACCATAGTTTTCAACAAACCCAACGCATTCTTTTATCATTTTTCCAGCACCTCCCAATGCCCGCCCTTGTCAGGGCCGACGCGTCTAATGACCTTGTCTTTCTTGAGCTTGTTGAGAGTATACTTCACACCATCTTCGCTAAGATCACTAATTTTACTCAACTCAGATCGTGTAATCGATGGATTCAAGATTATGGCATCCAGGATTTTCTGGGTAGTTTCTGGGTAGTTTCTGGGTAGTTTCTGGGTAGTTTCCGTGGTCTTCGGAGTAATGGTTTTCCTTGGAAAAACGGTCTTAAACTGCCTTCCGATCTCTATGAATCCGGTTTCAGGTTCTGCCAAAAGTATCTTCTCGATGCCACGTCCCCAGCGTTCGACCATATGGATCCTGTGCAACAATTCGGCAATCAGTTCATTCCTTCTTTCAGAAACATTGCCTTTTATTATCCGTTCGATAGTCAACCCTCCATAAAGCTTGCCAGGACTTCTGATCTCTACGCGATCCTGATAGACGGCAATATCTATAGAACCGTAAAGATAGTAATTCCGATGACAAAATGCGTTTACAACTGCTTCACGAATTGCATCAGGATTAATCTCTGGAACTTCGACCCTTATCAACCCATCAATGCGCTCACCGATATGAATATTTTGCAATATATACTTCTGTGCTTCTTCAATAAGATAAAACAAATCTCCCTCAAACTCTTTTGAATCGAGCATTGTCCCTCCTTTAAGGAAGACTGCTCCTCTCATCCTGGCGTTTGGAAAGAAGTTTTGAGGGGTTTCGCCAAACATCAGGATTGCCGTATTAACCGGCTTTTCATTCTGCATCAGACCAAGCTTTTTCAAAGAACTCTCTTTTGATTTGAACTTAAGCCCGGCTTTTTCAACAAAACCCCTGAGTTTGGATGCACTTATATCTGAGATAGAAGCTTTTTCACATGCCTTATTATCCCAGCGATAAAGTTCCTTGTTCTTCTTGGCAAACATACCTTCAATCTCTATTGGACTCAATCGTCGGGTTTCTTCCCCGATTCTGATGAATGCCCTTCCATAAGCAAAATAAGGAACATTGTTCCCTGAAAAACTGACGCGAACGCACTTTTTCTCTTCCAGCATTTCTTCCTTGATTTCGGGGTGAATTTTAGGTTCGATGTTCTGGGTTATTGTCCTTGAAATATCACGAATAGTTTTTGCACCGATTTCTATACCAACGGCTTTTCCATCATTCTTTATTCCAAAAAGTACCTCGCCTTCGCCATGTTTGTTAAGCATTCCTGATATGGTTTCAACTGCCTCTTTTAGTTCTGAAATGGATTTCTTGTATTCAGTGCGTTCGTTCTCAACCATAACAGTATCATCTCACGATCTCTTGAACACCTTTTTCATGAAACCAAAACCATATCCATTCATTACTCCGAAACCGCAGTCCATCAATTTCTCAAATTCTACAAGTTCTTGTGCTTCTCTAAATGGAACGTTCATTCGAATTTTATTTCCAACAACAAAATAATCTCCAGTCTCTGGTTTGATTTGCATTCTTACTGTTAACACTGGAGAATGATCATCTTTATGATAAACAAGTTCTGGATCTGGAATAACATCCGGTTTATCGGCTATGGATAATCCAAGTTGCTTTGCTTTTTTTAATAGGTTTGATTTGAATATACTTGAAAACAACTTTGGATCAATTATATTATTCTTGTTAGCCTCAGTTCCTTTGGATAGCACGAACTGCTTTCTTTCTGCTAAATTTTTAGTTAGAATAACAGGACCATCTGAAACGATAACATCTTTTTCTGCTAAAGCAGGCTTAAATTCATGTAAGCCAGTCAACTTAAATTGCATATCTCCAAACCCAATAGGTTGTTTGGATAAAAATAAACGCTTAAAGTTAGTTGCCAATGTAAAAAACAAAGGACCAGAAGGAGAACTGACTGAAATTTTATATTTCTGATCTGCTAGTATTTCGCCTCCATTTCCAAACTTTCCACTCAGACCACTAAAACAGAAAAGCCCGGGGATTCCTGACTCATGAATACTCTGGACTGCAGGGAATATGGAAGCTGATAGAAATGTATGGCATAGCCCGTGCATTGCAGTTCTATATTTCCGCTCAAACTCTGGACGGGAGAAATTTCCAGTTGCCTCAAGTTCCATGACAAGTCTCATGTTTTACCTCCAATTTATCATAATTTGGCAATTTTACCTGCATCCGTAAGCATTAGACCGTCTTCAGTACTTATTAGATCCATATCCTTCAGTTCATCAATAGCACGATAAAGCATTGCCGTACTCAAATCGACCTTTTCCGAGAGATCCTTGATAGTCTCGAATGTTCCGGAATCAATTTTCTCAAGAATAAGCTTTTGCGAATCTGTCAATCTGAAAGACAATCTTGGCAACCAAACTATTGCATTTTTGTCTTCCTCGGGATTATATGCAATCTTTGTCACCCGTTCATGACGTGCATATGCAGCAAACATAAGAGCTATGGCTTTGGTTTTCCTTCCGCCAGTGATATTAACGAAAATAAGATCGTCATGTGGTTGCATGTCGATAATTTCAACGCATTTGGTAGCTATGGCAACTATGTCATAACATTCAGTTTTAACCTCTTTGACTTCGATAACCTTGCCCAAGGAATCTTGGATCAGCTTGATTGCTTCTTTTTGTTCTTTGTCTTGGTCTTTATCAGTCAAAAGAATCAAACGATCAGGACCAAGACGGGTTGTTGCTAATAACACGGGTTCCGGACGATATAAAGTTGCTATCAACACTTTTTTGTTTAAGCTTCCCATTATTGGATTATCGTAAATGTTATTTATATGATTTCCGATAGATTGTAGGGATGTTTCCATAATGTGAGAAATATATACCATAACATATATAATTCTACGTATTGGTAGAAATTATACTCCGATAAAACTAAAGTAAATGTTCGACCTGGTAAGTTCAAGAAGAGCATGAATCTAGTTCTCTGATCCCTTAGAGGATACTGATTCTTGTGTACCGATTTCAATTTTAGCAGTAGAACTACGTGTATGAAAAGTAAATGAGTGTATACGAGGCGTCTGGAAGTGGGAAGTTCCAGTCACCATACTCCAACAAGAAACAAAATCAGGTGTGTGGGCAGGTTCGATAAATGTTATTCTAACGGATGCGTTTGGAGTGTTTTCCGAGTTAGGGAACCGATTGGATTTGATTCTGCTATCGCATTATCCGCAAATCTTCCAGAAAGTGCTGCACACAAAAGTTGAACACAGGTACGTGGTTCAAATACAACTGTTTTATCACCCTTAACAAGTGTTCTCCGATCTCCAGGTACTACTTCAGGAATAGGTTTTATATTTTTAAGTCCTAACATCAAAATCACCGAAAATACTTTCACTAGATCAGTTTATATCAATTTCACAAGTCCTCTTCCGATTTCTGGGATATTTCCGCCAAACAGGTTAGTGGTGTTTAGCACAAATGTAAGCAAGATTATGAGCGCAACAGCAGGCAGGATGCAAATCGTAGCTGTGAGATGCTTAGTGAAACTAAGAAGTTTGTTATCAAAAATATCCTGAAGCGCAAGGCGATTGGCACGAATTAAATTAGGCATTTCAAAAGCACCGCCCATGGCAGTTGACCCACACGCCCGACTAGTCATATCTGTAACTTGAGGCAGTGCGCAAATATAGTTCACCGAACCTTCAGGATTTGGAGTGCAAACTGACCTACCAGCAGAGGCATCACCACCTTCACCAGGAAGGAATGTAGTACCATCTATAGGTGCGATTACATCCGATTGGGTATGTTGAAGAGATACTGATGAAATGAGAATATATGCAAGCGGGAAAACAAAATACAGTCCAAATGCAATTGCCATCAGATATGCGCCAGCACCTCTAGTAGGCGGGAATGCACGAAGCACCACCCCTATTGAGAAGAAGAACCCTGCATAATATTTGACAAAATCGAGTATGTAATTGATAAGATAGAACATATACATGTAAAATGAAAATGACTGAGTAGCATTAGTTATACGCTCGGCAATCCATTTCATACCGAATCCTGATGCATGCTCAGACATGAATATTTCCAAGAACATTGATGCTGTCGCTTCCACAGGAATACTCAGTGCATATAGCACGTTCATGAAATCATCGACGCAATAAGTAGGTGTTTTAAGATAAAGTTTCATCCAGTCGATAAGGGTCATGGCGGTATCTCCCCCAAAATGCCCTGGTGCATCACACCTGCACTGGAATGATGATAGATAAAGACACCTTGCAATGCTGGCATCACCATTAGAGATTTGTACCTCCACATACTGAACTATGGCAATTACCATTATTACGATAAATACTGTTGATGCAGCATACACAAATTCTGTTTTTGCGATCTGCTCGAAATTTGGCATGCTGAAAAGCCGTGAGAGCATAATAAGCATAGCTGAAACTATCACAGAAAGGGAAGCAGCTGCAATTGAAAGTGTTCCCCAGTCAGCATAAATACTAGATACAAATGCCATTATATCAGCCTCGTAAGCGAGGTTATGTCAACCTCTTCGCCAAAACTACGACTTAGTATTTTTGCCGCTTCAACCATTATTAAGGTATTGAATGCAGGAATAATAAAACCTAAAGTAAATGCCCAACTGACAGTTGCTATTGGAAGAATCAATAGTGTAAGGAATATTCCACCAACCACATTCTGGATCATGTCACCTATGCCACCAAAAACACCAGTAACCAGTCCAATGAAACCAGTTCCAGAACTCTCAAAGTTCCTGCTGAAGAAATTCTCAAATCTCATTTGGAAAAGATTGTCAGGATTTCCATGACCCCCGATATAATATCCGATCATGTTACTGAATGTTAGCATAGGTCCGGCACCAGCATTGTAAAACATTACAAATGCAAGGTTTGCAAATGCAGGAAATATAAATAGGAAAACCACACCAACACCAATGATTGTACCGCCAAGGCGTCTAGTAGGTGTAAAGCAACGAAGTAGAATGCCAATAGGGATATAAAACTTAAGGAATCCGTGAAGTGCAAAGATATAGACATATAGCTGTGCATAGTTTATGACAAACGCGATAGTGACAGCAACAGACATGTTATAGATAAGACTTTTTATTGGTGATGCGATTCCTGCCAATGGAGATGCAACAAGCCCAACACCAAGAGGACGGGCATATGGAGTGACAGAGGCCACTTGATCAACAAACACATTCATGACATAGTTCATCTCGATCCATCCAGACATATCACTCCCAACGCGCTCGTAATATATGGCAGCTGAATCATAGATATTTGTATCTGGCCCGATTCTCGAATCATCAGGAAGCATATCATTTGGAACAAAATCATTTAATCTGAGATTTCCCATGGCACCAATTGCCATGAGAAGGAAAATAACAATGATTGCAGACGCAACCAATTCGTATAATTCTTGTTTAACGTATGCATTTATCTTGGTGCTGTTGAACATAACCGCCCAAAGATAGATGACTGCGAGCAGAATACTTGAAACAATAAGTGCGGCTGTGGACAATAATAATAGATCCCCAAAACCGCCAGTACAACCAGTGGCCACCTTGCAACAGGTTCCAGCAAGTATTTCACCAGGGGTGCACAGATCCACTACCATAACTCAAGCACGTCTCCACCATAACTGGGATACTGATATTGGTTTCCGGTTTTCAGTTGCCAGTTTCGGGTTTCCAGTTTTCCAGCATAGGGCAATATGTTTCCAGTTCCGAGTTTCCGGTTCTGGGTTTCGGTTTTGTATTTTGTAATCATATTTTTCATCCAGTCTAAACTATTTTCAGGAACGACATGAAATTCACATCCGACCTGAAAAACTGCGCTGTTTCTTTGGCAGCAGTTAGCATTACGAATATATTGATGAACGGAAGCAGCAAACTCATTATAACTATATAATAAATCGCTCCACGCACCAGTTCAAAGCAAAGGGTAAGCGCACTGCCAACAAAAAATGGCATGAATACCCCCGCCATAAGAAACATGATAATGAGTAATGGCATAAACACACTGAATGCACCACTCTCATTCACAAATTGTGCCATTGCAGTCTTTGCATCAACAATATTATACTGCATTATCTTGTGAACTTCATAATCAAATATAAACATAAATGGATAGAAGAGAGCAAGTGCAAATGATAGGGCAAATATAGCTTCCCCAGCATTTCTTGTAAATGGAAGTGCACGAAGAAGCATAGCTAATGGTATGAAAAGTGACCACATCCATTTTTTGATAAGGCATAGAGTAACAAGATGCAAAACCCAAGTACTCATACCAAGTGAAAGATATTGCAGAGTTGTACCGATAATATCTATAAGTGGTTTGAGCACAGCTCCAAGATTAAACGAATACATCGCACGCCAGGTTACCCCAAACCACATCGTTGCAGAATAGAAAGTATGTACAACCATATTGTAAAGCAGAAGAACGCTGTAATGATTGGCCATATCACTTACCATCAATCTTGCAAAACTCATTGATGCATCTATCATGGTCGGGTTTGCCATATAGATAGGATCGTGTGTCGCAGAAGTGCTTAGACCATACCAAGCTTCTCCACCGATAATAGCCATGAAAATAAATCCGACTCTGACAACGGTAAGTGCTGATTGGAATCCCTCGTCTTTTGCCATTGCAATCATACTTGGAGAATTGAAGAATTGACCAAGCATATACATGGAAGCTATTGCAAAGGTTACTATCATTGCCACAAGAACCGCAGGAACTAGCCACATGCCAGCTACTGTCAATGCACCCTCCCGCGTACTTATCCAAGTTTCACCGCAGGATGCAGGACTGAATGCATCATAAACACTATCAAAAGTAGTAAGTACACCAGTACCAGCAGCACCAGTGGCATCTACAAAATCCACACCTTGATTCTCAACCTCATCCATTGTACTATCAAAGAAATCAATGAAACCAGCGCTTGTAAGTGAAATTATGGTGATAAAAACAAACAATGTCAATAGCAGTTTGTGATTGTTAAAAACTGAGTGTAACACACGCGTGCAATTGAATTTTGGAAGTGATAATGCATTGTCACCCATATCATATCAACCTCGTAAGTCCTGCAATCTCAATATCTCCACCGAATGTTATTGAAAGAGAACGTATGGCTGCAATAGTACCTATTATACTAAATAGTGAAAAGAACAATGACCAGAATGTTAATCGTGCAAGTATATCAAGCGGACCGTTTTTTTTCCATGCAATATTTATGAAAGTATCGAACTTGCTTTCACCTGCAACTTCATCAAACCACGAATTTGCAAGATTACTGGCACGCTGCATGGTGCTCTCTTGGGCAGCCTCGGATTCCGGATCGGCATTAAGATCAAATTGTGGGATAAGAGGATTGTCCCTACGTTCTGAATTCTCAAGCTCTTCAAAGTATGAGTTAGGAGATTCACCACGCGCTTCATCATTACCAACACCGGTTTCTATATCCAATAAATCCTGATGTGCCTGATCCATGGAAAATGAACTGCTCCCCCCACCAATCATATGCGTATCCCCAACTGCATACATTGCATTTGCAATAGGTGGATTAGGGAAACTTTCAGGACCAGTCCATGGAAGCAAGTCACTGTTTCCAGGATTTGCCATATTGCTTGGATCGACCCATTCTGCATAGGCCCTGTTCTTAAGATCCATCATCACCAGTGCACCGAATGCGTAGAATGCAGGAAAAATGAAATAAAGCGCAATCGCAATTGCAAGCAAAAGACCTCCAAGTCGCCTCGTGAATGTGAATGTCCTGAAAAATGCGCCAATAACAAACAATGAGGGGAATAGGCCAACTGCTATGAAACGCAACATGACTTCCTGAAGTTTTGTAACCATCATTACTTTTATTGCCCAATCAAACGCAAGTGACTTGACAGTATTGCCCATGGTAAAAAATCCGCGCCATGGATTGAATGTAAAGAAACCGGCCTTCTCGTATATGAATTCCACATTTATGGTAAACTCTGCAGCCATTGAGGTCCAGATATAACTTAGGTATGTGTCAAATGCAAAATTCTTTGTCTCATCAAAAATCTCCCGCAGATACCAGATTCCAAGACGCATATGGCAGGAATCGATATTGTGATAAACAGAATACTCTGAAGCTGCAATTTCAGAACCGCATACATCATAACATTCGTATGATGCCGCGTCATTTTCAAAAATATGGATATATGCATCAGTCGGAGTTCCAGGACAACCAGGAAGAGTATATCCAGTATCAGTGCCAATAAGCAAAGCACCCTGCACAATACTGTTGGTAGCTGTTAAAACAGGTAAGGCTAGGGTGATAATCATGGCGGAATAAAAAACTTCCATAAGCTCCATTTTTGCCCAGCTTTTCATCTTGTCATTGGCAAGAATGTTTGAAATGAGATAAACAACTGTTGTGAGTGTAGTCACTATCCCAAGGGAAGCAACTGCAAACCATATCCAGCCATACCAGATTTCGAGCAGATCCATATCACACCTTTGCAACTATAAATTTGGTCATCATGTTTATGAATGAGATTGTTATCATCATCGAGAATGCCGGAATAAAAAGTGCAAGCAATGAAAGAAGTGACAGATGCCGCAATATTGGAATAAACTCAGCCATTGAAACAAAGTTAAGCGTTGATTCTGAAACTAACCCAGCGAGCATGTTACCTATAACCATGCCACCAGGAATATAACTGAATATCGGATTTGCATTCGTATTCAGCAGTGCACCCCATACCCCATATTTGAAAGGACCGCATATCGATGCGATAAGAAGATAAGGACTTTGATAGGGCGTAGCACCGATCTCGGCATAGATTGTTTTATTGATTATATATGAAGTAGGAAATATGATCTGAAAACCAAATGCTAATGATATAAGAAATGCACCAGCATCACGGGTCGGCGGAAAAAACCTAAGGATAAGTCCTGCAGGAAGGACGAAATTCACCATAGTACCGTCTACAAGATAAAGCAGGGATATTTGTGCAGAAATACTGCCATAGACCATGACAAGACCAAGAGCAAGGACATTGGTTATCGAGACAAACGTATCCATTCCAGGAAATAATTTAAACGATTGTGTAAGGACATATTCCCCAATTCTCTTTGACAAAGTACTCAACATTGATGCGCAGATTTGAATGGTGTAGACATCGGAAATTGCCCTGAGAGCACTGTCAGCAACAGTGATACGCATATATGCGATTGCAGCCTGCGGAGGGGTTTCTGCCACCCCACCACTCCACAAAGATGCTACGGCGGTACCGACACCAAACATCCCGATTATGAATAGCATAAGCACAAACGAAAGCATGATGTTTGATAGTTCGATGTTCAAATATGCCTCCCATTCAGGAACTTTAAAAACTTTTGAGATAAGGTATGTCACAAGTACGAGAAATGCTGCAAAAAAGGTTACGTTCACAACCACATCACGATAAGGAAAAAGAGGAGTTCCTTGGAATAACGTTGATTGGAACTGGGTAAGTATCTGGAATAGAAGAACATAGATGACTGCTGCGATTATTGCACCACTAAGTAACCCGGTAGCCCATACAGTAGCCCTTGCCCGAGTCTGTGCTTCATTAAGCTGGCCAAACGCATAAACTACTGCCGCAAGTATAAGAAGAACGAAAATAAGCAGTGAAAGGGACATTGCGACAGTATCACGAAGGTTTGTTATGAGCATTTCAGCTGCAATGATCTGATCTGTGCCACCGCTCATAAAATTAGGAACAATGAAATACATTATTAATATAATAAGTGCTGATACGCCAACTGCAACCAACATGCCCTGTGACCATACTGTTATCTTGGCTCGCGTTTCTGCACCAAAAAACTGGGCAACAATATATGCAGCTGCCGCAAGTACAATCATGAACATCATCAAAGCTCCAAGAAGACCATATATCAGGCCAAGCTGATTGAGCAACTCATCAACCGGAGATACTCTATTGTCGTTAAACACAGAACTCGCAATAACAATGCCTGCAAATAATGAGGATATGAATAATAAAAACAACAGAGGCATAATAAGTTTTCTCATAATCACACCATCTTTGTTAGACCTATAAGCTCGGGATCACCGCCAATTATGAGTGCGATGTTTCTATACATTGTAACTGAAAATATTATTTCGATGACAGTTGTCAGCAAAACAAGTATTATGAAAGGACTAATAGTAACTACTTCATTAATGACAAAGAAATAAAGACCTGCGGAAGCGCTTGTTGGTAGGGCAGGATTATTTAGTATCATCTGGAAGAAATCACCAGACATACCCATCATGAACTTCCACATATTCCACACAGTACTTGCAAAACTCGCTCCGGCATTTACCGCAGTTGAAAGGGTATTTTTGAAACTGCAAAACATGCGTACAAATACATTGCCAGCACATATGCTGTTTGGATCAGTATAAGTTTGACCAACAACACCCTCCGAATCCTCGAACTGTTCAAGCATTGCTTCTGTGTGTGGATTAGCCTCGGCATCATCTAACCCATCTTGCAAGTCTAACGCATCCCTCTCAGTATCAAAGAAACTAGCAGTAGTTGGAGTATAGGAAAAATCCGCGGGCTCATAGATATCAAAGATAAGATAATTTGAAAACAAAAATGCAAATGGAACTATGAAATAGAATGTAAATGCAATGGCAATAATACTTGATCCGGTTTTTCTAAATAATGGTATGGCACGCATTACAAGTCCTAGTGGAAATAAAAGCAACGGTACCACATCACGGGAAAATATAAGGATAAACTCCTTTGCCCAGACAACCGTAAGCATATAACCAATTGTCTCGACAATAAATGTGTGGGCCTGACTAAGCATGGTAAGAGCAGTGAATGGAGCAAGAGAGAAAGAAACAATGGCAACCGGACCGACAGGAGACCCAATAGGAAAACTTATTGTTGACAGGAAACCAATAAGGGCTTCAAAAAGAAATAGATCCACATATTGAGACTTTAATTTTTCCTCAAGAATGCCCATGCTCGCAAGTGCAAGATTGAGATGGTTATTGGTTACAGAAGTGATACAACCCGCACCGACTCCTGAGACACATGTACTGATCGAAAGAAATTGCGAATAATCCGCTGGCACGGATGAGTAGAGCAAACCGATTATCAACCCATTAAAAAAACTGTCTGATACCAACCAAAAGAAGATGATAAAAATCGTAAATACAAGAGCAGCAAGCTCTTCTTTTGCAACTGCATGCATCTGTGCATTTTGCATAGTGTAGGCAATAAGATAATTACACGATGTGATGAAAATTGCGATGGTAAGACCTGCACTTATCATCAACATCGCAGAAGTTGGTAGTGTGAACAGTAGTGGTAGGATAAAATCCATGAATTCTATTGCCATCTATGATTTTAAAAGGCTTGTCACCTAACTTTTAATTGTCAATCTCATTGAAAAAATTAAATACAATGAAATAATTAAATGGATACCAATAAACGGACAAAAGTGAATTGTATGAACAGAACACACTACATTAGGGATGCTAAAAAGCACAATGGAGAGAAAGTAAGAATAGCCGGGTGGGTACATGATACACGCGATCTTGGAAAACTCAAATTCGTACTTGTCAGAGATATCACTGGAATTGTCCAGGTTACTATGAAAAAAGGGCTGGTAGATGATAGCATACTCGAAAGGGCGAATGTCAATAGAGAAGACGTGGTAGAATTTGAAGGTGAAATCAAAGAGAATAAGATTGCACCAGATGGAGTTGAACTTATACCAACCGCATTTGAGCACCTAAATAAAGTCGAACTGAAACTCCCGGTAGATCCAACTGGAAAAGTACATTCAGAACTTGATACAAGATTAGATAATAGATACATAGATCTACGCAGAAACGAAATCTCACTTATATTCAAAGTAAAATCCATAGTTGCAAGGGCATTCAGGGAAAAGCTTGAAGAATTAGAGTTCATTGAGATACACACTTCTGCAATAACTGGTACAGCAACTGAAGGAGGCGCTGATGTTTTTGCCATACAGTATTTTGAAAATCAGGCATATCTTGTACAGTCACCGCAGCTTTACAAACAACTGGCAGTGATAGGCGGGTTTGACAGGGTTGTAATGACAGTGCCTGTTTTCAGAGCTGAAAAGCATAATACAACCTCGCATCTTAACGAGATAACTCAGATGGATATTGAAATGGGATTTGCAGATCACAATGATGTAATGGACATTCTTGAACAGGTAATTATACACACACTGACAAGAGTCAAAAAAGAAGCCGGGGAAGAGATTGCAAAGACATTTGGAAAAGAGATAACCGTTCCTGAAAAGGTGACAAGATACACATACACTGAACTTGTTGAAAGACTTAACAAAAACGGCTTTGAAATGAAACATGGATGGGATTTCACAAGGGAAGCGGAAAAAAAGCTTGATGAAGTCCTTGAAGAAGAGATATATTTCATATATGACTGGCCTACAGAAGTAAGGGCATTCTATTCCATGCCTGATGAGAAAGATGAGAATATCTGCCATGCGTTTGATCTGCTTTACCGTGGGCTTGAGATATCAAGCGGTGCAAAACGTATCCATCTTCCCGCATTGCTCGAAAAACAGCTTAAGAAAAGAGGACTTGAACCAAGTGACTTTGCATTCTACATAAATGCTTTCAGAATGGGAGCCCCACCACATGCAGGATGGAGCATTGGACTCGAAAGATTTGTAATGAAAATTTGCAATCAGGATAATATAAGAGAATGTATGCTATTCCCAAGAGACAGGACAAGATTGATGCCATAAAACATGATGGTTTAGAGTCAAGAGTCTTGTGTTTTGATGGCTTTTAGATATTGGTTTTGATTTATGGTGAGATCTATGGAAATCATGATAACAAACGACGACGGCTATTCAGAAGGCATGAAAATGCTTCTTGAAGCAGGAAGGCAATTTGGAGATGCTTATGCAGTAGTACCAAATAGACAACGAAGTGCGGTTTCTGGCGCACTTACATTGCACAAGCCAATAAGAATCCATAAAATTGAGGAGGATATTTACACAATAAATGGAACTCCTGCCGATTGTGTTGTTTTCTCATTATATTCAGGTGAATTCAAAAAACCAGATTTGATATTATCTGGTATAAATTGGGGAGATAATACCGGGATTTCACCGCTTATCAGTTCTGGTACTATTGGTGCATGTTGGCAAGCTGCACACTATGATGTTCCTGCGATAGCATTCTCAATGGATGTGAAAACAAGACACTGGAAAGACAAATCAAGTTGGGGAAACAGTGGGAGTATAGTAAAAACAGTAACAGATATCATTACAAAACTAAAACCAAAGCTTGTTAAAAACAAATTTTTCAGTGTTAATCTACCGGATGATTTGACAAATTCAAAGATAATATTCACAAATAAATTGCAAAAAAGAAGGCACAGCGTTGATATAGTGAAAAAAGAAGACCCATACGGCCACCCATATTATTGGGTAGGTGGGATTAGTAAACGAGATAATGGAAGCGATTATTACGAGGTAAATGTAAACAAAAACATAACCATAAGCGAATTTTCACTAGATAGATTTATTGAAACCTAAAAATACACATTTTAAAACATTTCTGAACAGAATGTATTTATGAAAACTTATAGGAGAACGCTTATTGTAGCATCGATGAACGGAAGTGTCAATGAACTTCAAATGGCAGCCAAAGATCCCAGACTCGGGGATAGAAAAGTACTGTCTCATGGGGCAGCCACGACTTCTTTCCGGTATTATGGAATTGAACCTGACAGTATAGTTGAAAGAAATTCTGCACAGACAGTCAGACAAGAGCTTGGCGGAAGAACAAGCGCCATACTTACCGGAACCCAGGTCCAGGATAAACAAAACTTATGGACCATAGAGCAGAGATTCTGGAGGGCGGTAGAAGGTCGTATAAGAACCATAGCAGTCCTTGATGCCATGGACAATCTCAAAGAGAGATTTGCAATGATGACAGCAAGACCAGATGGAAAAATAATTATTGCACGGAATTTTGAATTAATTCTTCCAACAGCCATTGCAGTTCCAAGTGAAGAGATAAAACAAAGAATGGTTGAACTCGGTTTTCCAACAGATAGATTGTACGCTATAGGAAGTCCTGGTGCAGAATATCAGATCCAGAGAAGGGATGAATTTCTCGCATGTTCTGCAGAAACAAGAAGAAAGATATTGGCAATGCCGGCATATTCATCATTTTTCCAAGATGAAAATGCAAAATTAGTTGTATGGTTAAGCGATTCAATGAATGTGTGTCCAGATATAGGATTTGATGAAAAAAGCGTGATGCAGGAATTCCTTGGGGTTTTGGATAACGTTGCAAAATCAACTGGGTTGAAAATCAACGTCATTGTAAGGCCACATCCATTCAGAAAAGATGATGCACAGAAAGCATTTGATTCGTGCACATCTGAAAGTGGAACAGTAAGGGCAGTATTGCACAACCCTATCTCAAACAGTGATGACAAGAAGAATTTTTATACGATGGAAGAACTGTTTGCAGCTCTTAGAACTGACGATATACTTGCAGGAACATTCAATCTGCCAATTGAAGAGGCTTCAAGATCTGGATGGCCCATGCAGAAACTGAGCTTTGTACCTGAGATAGCTGAAAAATACAAATTCCAGCAAGAACTCGTAGACCGCGGAATCGTGTCAAGGGCAATAAACATGGATATGCTTGCACAACTGCTTAATAGTGCATTGACAAAAGGACTCGAACAACAGACAGACCCAAGAGTGGAAATGCATAAAGGAGCTCTTGATAGATTAGTTGAATTGTGCTATCCATAAAAGCAGAACAATCGATAAAAAGAATTGAAATCTGCGGATTTCAAAAATTGTATTGTACTTTTTATAGTACAATAAAAATAACAAAATCAGAAAGCAGTTCTTCTGGTTCTCAGATGAAGGGTTGCATCAAACTTCTTTTTCAGTAATGCTTTTGCAGCCTTTATCCTTTCCCCGCTTCTGCCAATCGCGATCCCCCTGTCTTTTTCTTCAACAGTTAGAATCATCGCCTTTTCATCCATGATATCACGGAATTCAACGCTGTGTACTGTGATATTACCGAAAAAACTGCGTAAAAAGATTTCTGGATCAGAATTATCCCCAACAATTATAACACGTTTTCTGAAGACTTTTCTTAATTTTTCTATGTTTGATGCCTGCTTTCCAATTGCCTTCCCCAAAAGAGGCATTTCAACCAAAAATATAACTGAACTTTCAGTAGAGATATAATCAGATGGAAGGACATGGGTAATTCTCTCGAAATCCGAGAACATCTTCAGATCATCTTCAGTCAATTCTACCATTGAAACTTTCCCCATATATACTAATGTCAAAGTTTCATCAAACTTCATGAGATGAAACCAGATCTTTAATCATTGAAACTTTCCCCATATATACTAATGTCAAAGTTTCCATTTGAAACATTTGTTTCAAAGGACCATTGAAGTTTTACTTCAATAGATCATCAAACTTCATGAGATGAAACCAGATCTTTAATCATTGAAACTTTCC
>JAHJBM010000048.1 GCA_018813505.1 Microcaldota archaeon | reverse complement strand
TCCATAATGATACATTTGTATCAAAATGATTAAAAATTAGCCGTCAAATGAGACATAGATATAAATAGTCCATAAACACAATCTATAACCATGTGTAACAATGCTTTGGATGAGGGCAGAAGGATATGGGATTCCATTCTTGTATGAATACAAGAATAATCAAGGATGAAACCTCTTTGACAATGCAATCCATGGAGCATGAAAGCCTATGCAGAAAAGAAGATGAAGAGCGGATTATTTCTGTAATAAAGCCAATAGCACACGGAAACATCTGTGAAAACCTTTTTGTCCATGGGCCTTCTGGATCCGGCAAAACGACAATGATCAAGCATGTTCTTGATGATCTGGGAGGTTACAATAGAAAGCTGTTATGTCAGCACGTCAATTGCTGGCATTACAATACGTCAATGGCGATTTATGTTAAGATTGCCGATGCATTGGGTGAACCGGTTTCAAGGAGAGGCAGGGCGACAGATGAGATATTCGATCGGATATTGGAAACGATGAGGCACGAGAATGTCGGGGTACTCCTTGTATTAGATGACATTGACGGCTTGCTTTGCAGGAATGATACAAAACTTTTCCATAACATTGCCATGGCAGCCAATAACTGTGCAAAATTCGGGATTATCGGTGTTTCACGAGACAAGAATATACTGAGGAGGCTCGACCCTGCAATCCTTGGCAGCCTGCGCTTCATTGAAATTGAGGTTAAAGGGTATTCGAAAGAGCAGCTTCTTGAACTTCTTTCTCGGCGTGCCAGTATGGGCTTAGTGGATGGCAGCTATAGCAAAGATATATTGGAGAAGATCGCATCAATTGGAGTTGAAAACGAAGGCAACTGCAGATTTGCGCTTGAAGCCATGAGGCGCGCTGCAAAAAGAGCAGAGCAAGAAAACAGAACTCAGATGCATACCGAAGATGTGGACGCAGTAACGCAACGGTTTGGAGCAAGCCAGGATAACCTGACCGAAGAGGAGCAGATCATTGCAGACCTTCTGAGAAATGGCGAAAAGAACACACCTGAAATTTATTGGCTTTTGCGAAACAAGCTTTCAAGGACAAAACGCCAGATCAGGAATTATCTACATTCCCTTGAGATAAAAGGCGTGATTGAAAGCCGATTTGTACGTGACAAGTATAATTTCGGCTCGAAGAGAATCAGCTTAACTGGGAGGTGGCAACGTGAATGAACTGATGGTGCACAAAAATAGGGTGAAGAAATTCATGAAAGATCAGAACCTGCGTGTTTCGCCTAAATTCTACGACGTTTTGAACGATGAGATAAGAAGCCTGCTTTTGAAAATTGCAAAGCGGGCACACGGCAATAAACGCACAACTGTGCTTGCGGTTGATGCCTGAATATGTTTGGAATGATTACTCGGTTAATTGTCTTATAGGAATTAGTTTGTACTTGTTGTGTTAAATGATAGATTTTTAAGTACATTGGTTCTAATTATTATACTAAAACCAGAATAATTTAGCTAAATTTATGAGGTGGAAATATGAATGCTACAACCGAAGTTTTAAGGAGACAAGTAATAAAACCAACTGGCGAAAATGCTGGCTGGTTAGATGCCAGAAATTCCGTTAAAAACAAAGGTGGATTGCAATCTAATGTCCTTCACGATGATGTTTTAGTAAAACTATGGCCTAAGTTATCAGAACAAGAAAGAGATCAACTAAAAAGTTATTACCCAGCCTGGGCAAGAGAAGTTCTTGTTTACCCTACAAAAGGCGGGCAACTTAGGAAGGGCGTAGATGTAGTTGATGGGTATGAAGATGATGCAGGACGAAACTGGATATTACCAGCATCTTCAATACCGGAACAAGCAGTCGGAAGAAAGAGCATCTGTCTTTTTGTTGATCCTGATTCAGTTGAAGTAAGCGATAAAAAAGTAGTGGTTTTGGCTGAACCGCAGTCTATTATTGTTCTATCCTCTTTTATTCAAGAAAGTGGTCAAATAGGTCAAGTCGATGAAAGAACAAGAGTGCCGCTTGAGGTATCCCAAAAAGTAGCAGAGGGACTTTCAGATGATCAAAAAAGATGGTTGTGGCGAGTTGATAGCGAAGGTGTAAGGCCTCTGGTCCGCGCCGTCGCCGACTTCTACGGCAGGCGTTACGTCTATGCGGACAACAGGCACGACGTTGCGTTCGGGGTGGCGTCAGTTGGCCTCGAAGAGGCCGCGCCGCGCGTTCGGGTCGCCGCTGCTCCTGAAAATCAGGGCATTATAGTAAAAGGTGTGACCCTTGAAGCTTTCAGAGCTATGGTTGGCGATGCCGACGCAAGCTTAAGCGACCTTGCCCAAACCGTGAGGTCAGAAAAACTTGGGGCATTGTATAGACTGGTGCAAGCGTTAGAAATAAAAGGCTAAACTTCTTCTTATTTTTCCCTAGGTTGCAAGCCTAGGGCCACACACTCGTCTACAGTGCTGGCAATCATCTTGATACGCCAGACGTGAGATTCAACAGCAACGCTGAGTAGTCAATACCTGATGAAATCGCGAAGCTGTGGTGAGGCATGAAAATGCCATTCTGAGTAGATGGGTTACCATTGGGGCCTCTGGTCCGCAACGTCAACGACATCAACAACAGGAGTGTTTACTGGCAACTTCTTCAAAGCCAGTATTGCTGTGAAAGGCGTAACGTCAATGCGAACAACAGGCACGACAATGCGTTCGAAATGGCCTTTTGCTTGCATCTTATGGGATTTTTATGAAGAGCTATCGGAACTTGTACGCGGTTCTATGCTCTTATGAAAATCTTGAACTTGCCTTCAAGAAGGCAAGAGTAAGGAAAACTCTGAAGCCGTACGTCATAGAATTTGAATCTGATTTAAAGCGGAATTTAATCCAGTTGAGTCATGAGTTGGAGAACTTTACATACTCACCGTCTCCGCTAACAACATTTATCGTCTACGATCCAAAAACAAGAAAAATAAGTGCATCCCATTTTCGTGATAGAGTAGTTCATCACGCATTGTGCAACCTGATCGCCCCGATCTTCGAGAAGGATTTCATCTTTGACTCTTTTGCAAACCGAAAAGGCAAGGGGACTCACTCGGCGATAAGACGATTTGAACAGTTTTTATCACAGACCACAAGTTACCATAAAAAAACCGAAGAGAGAGAGAGTCGATTTTGGTTATGTGTTGAAAGCTGATATACGCCATTATTTCGAAACAGTTGATCATGAAATTTTATTGAGCATATTGAAACGCAAGATAAAAGATGTGCATGTTATCTGTCTGATAAGAAAAATACTGGACAATCACAAAACAGAAATGCCAGGAAAGGGAATGCCTATCGGAAATTTAACCTCGCAATTCTTTGCGAATGTTTACCTCAATGAGCTTGACCAGTTTGTAAAGCACAGGCTGAAATCAAAATATTACATTCGCTATGTTGATGATTTCGTAATCCTGCATCACGACCGGAGTCTTCTCGAGAGATGGAAACACGAGATTGATCTC
Source organism: Microcaldota archaeon (assembly GCA_018813505.1). Taxonomy (GTDB): domain Archaea; phylum Micrarchaeota; class Micrarchaeia; order Anstonellales; family Bilamarchaeaceae; genus Bilamarchaeum. The sequence goes on along the minus strand of JAHJBM010000048.1, from coordinate 7,621 downwards.
TACCTAAGGCATAACCTGGCGGTTGAATTGCACCCAGAAAAATCAAGAATCATTTATCTTAAATGCGGAGTAACTTTTCTTGGTTTCAGAATTTTCAACGGTTATAGATTATTGAAGAAAAGCAATGCCAGACGAATCTGGAAACGACTTCAGCGGTTCAAAGAGAGATATGATAATGGAGAGATAGGCAGACAAAAAGTTGTCCAGAGTCTGGAGGGTTGGCTTGCATATGCTGAGTTTGCCAACACATACGAGTTCAGGAAACTGATTATTGCAAAATTCAATGAACTTTTTGGTAGTCATGACAATTCATGACTTTTTCATATATGCAATTCTAATTGTTTCGCAATCGTTACGCCTTAGATCGCGCGAACTCGGTTTTGAAGGCCGTTTTCCAACAATTGCGATTCCTAATTGTTCAGGCGTTCCAAGGCGCAATTCAAGCGAATTCGCTCTGAAAACGCCTCACTTAATACATCAACCCAACAATTGTTTTATCTTCTCTTTTATCTGTGTCCTTAGAATGACTTTGCCGTATTTTTCAAAGTCATTTTTTAGTTCCCTATTTGTAACGAGTATGTAATAATCATCGTATTCACGAGCGATTCTTTCGTATTTTTCCTTCGTCTCTTTTTTCTTGGTTTCCTCCATACTTCCTGTTTCCACTTCAAAGCAGATCTTTTTCTTCTCATCCACACTCACGACAACGTCGGGTTTCTGCGTTGTGTAAAGGAACACGTGCTGGGTATATTTTCTAACCTCTGCCTCGATTATTTTGCAGAAAAAGCAATGAACCGGTGATTCGTTGAACCTTGGCTTGACATAGTGCCCAGGGCCTTTGCCAGCACCGAATGGATTGAAACCCACTTCAGCATACCCTTCATTCTCAAGCATCTTGCACTGGTCTTCTGTCAGTTCGCTTTTGAGATAGAAACCCTCGTAAATATCGAATATTTCTGTTTCTTTTTCCTGCTTGGGCTGCTCTTTTTTTGCGGCTTTCAGCTGATTAACCTCCTCCGGATCCGTAGTGATCATCTGGTGTATTTTCGGAGATGGCTTTGCAAAGAACTTGTGCCTTCCATTCTCGCGTATGATCAGCCCCTGGCCTTTCGGGCACTTTATCAAAAAGTCCTTTTCATTGCGGTTGAGCTTTAGTACGCTGCTGATCAGGTCTATGTTAGAGGCACTTTGCTTCATGAGGATTTTTACCGAAGTCTGATTGAGTATCGATTTCCCGCTCTCCCGGCTCAGCAAATCTTCTATCTCCTGCGTTATGAACCCGATCGACGCACCGAACTTTCTTGAAGTCTTGATAAAATTCAGAAGATGTTCCTCTGCTTCTTTGCTTCGGAGCAACGCCCAGCCCTCATCAACCAAAAGCACTTTTGGATATGTGTCTTTTTCGATTTCCCGCTTTATGAAATCCAGAACTACGAACATCATCAGCGGCTTGACTGCCGCAGGCAATGCGTTAAGGTCAAAATTCAGGAACTTGTTTCTCAGATCTATTTCGGTCTGCCTGTCCATGAACCCAAAAAAGCCGTTCTTGCAGTACATGCCAATCCGGTTTATCAGGACAAGAATGCTTTTCGTTTCCGATGACAGAAGTTTGCTATCCCTCTTTTCAAGCTCTTTCAGCTCAGCCTCAAGCACTTTGAACAGATCGCCGAATGTTGGCGGCTCTTTTTTCCATGTTGGGGGTTCATTCCTGAAAATACCTTTTTGCTCGTAAACACGCGGCAGCGCCCGGTTAAGCACGCCTTTCTGGCTTTCACTTAATCCACCGACGATAATATCAAAAACAGATATTAGCGTGAGCAGCTTGCTGCCATAGTCCTGGCATGTCAAATCAAAGACGTTGATCATGGATTTTGAGGTTCTTGAAAGCTCGATATTCTCCCCTCCAAACCGGCTGCAAATTTGCCTGTATTCTGCGTTTGGGTCGAGGATGAATATTTTTGATGCCTCTGCGAAAAGTATTTGCAGCATTAGGTATTTTGCACTGTAGCTTTTTCCAGAGCCTGAAATGCCAAGGATGCAAAAGTGCTTGTTCGACATTCCATCAAAGTTTATGAATATCGGATTGAGGGTCTCAGCTTCATGCGCAAAAAGGATGCCCTTTTTATCAGCGGCAGACGAAGAAAGGAAAGGGAATGTTGCAGCCAGGGAATTTGTCGGAAAATCCTGCTGCACACCAAGCTCATCTATGGTCAATGGCAGGCAAGACCTCAATCCTTCGTACATCCGGTAGTTCGTAGCCTTGGGAATAATGAGCAGTGCGTTAAGGTTGGACTTGCACTTCTCGGTAAGGGAATTCAATCGCTCCAAAGTCGCTTCTTTGCTATCGATATAAAGCGAGATCTGGAATAACTTCTCTTCGCCCTTGTAAAGCGCATCGTAAATCCTTTTCGTATCTGCAAGCTTTATCTCCAATGATGGATTCGGCGTTCCTTTTGCAGTACTGGCGATCAGGTCTGCCGTCTGGCTGATTATCTGGTCGTGCAGGAATGTCAGCGTATGGTTGATGCCGGAAGGATAAATGTGAATAGAAATATCATAACTCTCGTTCTTATTCAGGAAAGCCTGTAGCCAGCCATCCTCTATCTTCCTTGGATAACCAGCTGCCTGAATTATCCTATGGTATGTTTCGTTTATCCGGGCGTAATCTGGCCTTATCTCAACATATGCGGGAGTGATAAGATAAGAAAACATCTCTTCCTGCGTAATGCCCCTGTTTTTGATCGGACGTGTTATGTTAGGAAACGGAAACCACAGCTTTCGAGGCTTGTCCTTGTTGAGCTTCTCCTGAACCAGCCTGTCAACCTCTTCGGAAGTCAGCAGCTCGGGACGCTTATGTTCTATGACCCCGTCTTCTTCTTTTTCATCCACGTTTATCACGCTCCTTGAAGAATGATTCGGCAACACTGACCCGCCAAAGATAATCCTCGTTGACCTCCACGTATCCTTCAAAGTACGACATGATGAGCGAGATGAGCTGGTTTGTATTCAGTCGGTAAGTTGTCAGGCCGCAATTCCCAAGCTTTGACTGGGCGATCTGCACCCTTTCGCCAAGTTCTGTAAGAAATGCATCTTTCTGCCGCTCTGAATAGTCGGTTTTTTTCTGAAAAACACCCGGCTTTGAATACTGTGAAGCCGATGGATCGAAGGGAATAACAACGTAGAACAGCCGTTCCTTCACAAAATATTCTTTCAGGAATTTCTCCTCGTACGTCCTGAAATCATTGTAAAGGCTGATGAGATCCTCGTCCTTGGTTTTCAGGATTCGTGCTTCGTGATTGCTGAAGTAGTCGGCAAGGCTTACATTTACGGTTCGTATGACTATCTGGATTGGATGGGAAAGCTGGTTTAGGAAATCACGGTAGTTAAGAATTATCGATTTCTGCCTTCCTTCATCCAGCAGCTCAAAATTTATTGGTGTGATCTGTATTATTGCCCGCATTTCGCCGTTGTCCAGATATATGGTGTTGTTTTCGATTTTCCTTATGCCGACAAATGTCCTTATCTTCTTGTCAAGTGCGCCACCATGCCTTATGTTTGTCAGGTATTTCCATCTGTCGAATAGGATTGTTTCAAAGTTGAAAAGGGCAAATCCAATGCCAGTTAAAAGCAGGATGAACACTAATGTAAGCCTGGCTTCCTGTATTATCGGCAGACCGTAGGCGATTCCTGCAAGTATCAGGAACCCAACCATGTAGCCTAATTGTTTGAGGTCAAGATTGGCCACGATTTTCTCATGATATTTTATCTTGTCCGGTATGTCGTAACCCATAGGAATCACAAAACCGCCAATAGCATGGCAACTTTCCAACCAATCGAAATGAACGAGTTAAAAACGCGCAAAACGGCTGAAACAAAAGAGAATATGGCAATGAGGTAGATCAGCACGTTCACAAAGCCGATCAAGCCAAAACCAAGCATCAACGCCATTCCCTGGACAAATCCACCTGATAATGCAGGATCTCCTGAGGTAAACAGATAAGACATGCCAAGAACGAGTACGGCATCAATGCTTGTCATGAAAATGATCAAAACAATGAATTTTACCAGGAAAGATCCCCATTCCTTCGTAAATGGCATGAAATAGAGAAATATCGCGATTGGGAATAGCAGAAGCAGGAATGGGATCATCAGGTACCGGACAAGCAAGGTGATAAATGTAAGACCGGCAGCTGCTACGAAATTAACAGAAAGCACGGATGCGAAGATCAGTGATGAGAAAACAATCCTGATATTTAGCAGATCGGAGAATGACCTACTGTAAATTGAAGTTGTGATGTATTGGTTGAGCTCGACAATCATTTTGAAGATGCTGAATGAAAAAGCCAGGATGATTATGACAAAGAGTATGCTTTGAATCCAGAGCTTGACCTTTGCCCGTTTTTCTGGATCTGCGGTAGTCGCGATATAGTAAGCACCGACTCCCATCAGTGCAAGAGTGTAAAGGCTTTCGAGAATTCGCATCACTTGCGAATATGGCGTGCAAAACGAATCCAGATTAGGGCCGGTAATTATGAACGTGAGCGAATTATCAAGGAATTCTCTTGCAGAATATACAAAGCCGTTTACCAACGTTGTGAAGAACTTTTCGACAATACACGTTGGCAGGTTATACAGGACTTCCAAGAAGCTGGCAGTATCAGGGCAAGAGGTACCTTCTATCCTGAAATCTATTGAAGAGCTAAACGCAAACGAAACTATCAGCAACGCGAATAAAAAGTACTTAAGCAACAGGCATCACCTTTTTCACGATCAGATAAATCACGTATGCGGCTAAGCCGAGCAGAACGGCATTGAAAATGGAATCGAAGAAAACTGGACGGACGGGGTGAATCTCCAAAGTTGAAGTGCTGTTGCCCAGGTTTGAACTGTTACATCCAGAAATCGTTCTTGAAGAAAAATGATCTGACGTTTTGAGGGAACAGTTTGCAGAATATGGCGCAAGTATTCTGAAGTTGGAAATGTTTTGATCCAGAATGGACATGCCATAAGCAGAGGTTTTGTTTGCTGGAATAACCTCTTTGATCAAAATATTGTAAGGCCCGGCTTCGTTTCTTATTCTATAAAGATAATTCGTTTTATAGAAACTTGAATTTCCAATCTGAAAAAACACGTTTGAATCATTAGCATTGATCTGTATTTCCGATAGTTCGTTGTAGTATGCGAGCATCGAATAATTCGAGGTAGAATTGAAGATCATTAATCTGATATTCTTCGAATCTGAAACAGTTAAACTATCCCTGAAACTATCAGTCCTGTAATAATCGCAGGTAACCCAGCATCCGGTAAGGTCGCAATGTGTCACCAAATGATAACGATCTACAAGATATTCGCTCCTTATATTCAGATTGGCAGTGATAACCGAACTCGTGTTCAGAACAGAAATTGAATAATCATAACCGCAGATTCGGAAATTATCCCTACAATCTCCGGGTAATCTCCTTGTGTCGACCACGAAAGTAAAATTATGCCGGATTAATGGCGTGCTGGAAGCATTGATTAGGTAAGTTCCGTTGTCATAAACCGAAGGATTCAGATAAGCAATGCTAACCCACACATCCCTGATATTCGTTGAACTTCTTGATGTATTTGGGGGATATTTTCCAAACTTTATATTCTGGTTCCAATTCCAAATATTATCAAAAGAATTGTTGGCGATGGATTCGCCTATGAATAACTTTTTGTCTTCGGTCGTATTGAATGTATTTGATAGCAGACAAACAGCTCCAAAGTTCCAGTCGCAATATTGCAGAAGTATATCGGCTGGTCTTGTTGGTGTAGAATACGACGTTGCAGGTACATAGTCGTGATATGGATAAGATGGACAACTTGGCACTGAAAACGAAAGCTCTATCAGCAACAGGAGGAAAAATGTTTTATCCACAGTAATGACCTCCTGAAAGCATCGAACTTATTACGGGGGCAAGATAGACGATGCAAATACCGATCACTACGCCCATGATTACCTCTTTCCATTGGCTTCTGGCGTATGCATCCTTGCTTGTTATTAGCATCAGGCCAGCATATGCGATTGAGATAATTCCTGCCACGGTTGCAAGCAACTTTATGCTATCAGCTATCGACTCAAGGCTCACAGCTACCACCCGCAGATATCAGCAGAATTGACAAGGTTTTTGACAAGCAAGGGTGCGATCCAGATAACGATAAGCCCGAGGATCACCCCTCCGATCAGGGACTTTGCCGCATTCTTTTCTATCAAGTCATGGCTGCTTGCCAGGATAAGACCTGCATAAGCCGCGATTATGACTCCCGCAACCGTGCCTAAAACCTGGATTATTCCATACAATCTGCATATCGGCTGATCTTCTGGAATTTCAAGATCGGCAAAGCAGATGCCAAGCATGAGCAGGGCTAACGCTAAACCTTTGACGCTTACAGCGTCAAAATTTGCCAGCATGGCTGGCAACCTCTTAAAGTTCACATGTTTCACCTCGTTTTCTGTTTATTATTTTGAACGAATCTGGCTCTTTGCTGAAGTTCACTTTTTTCTTTATTGCTTCCAAGTAGCCGTTGTTTATCTCGTAGCCTACGGAGTTTCTACCAAGATCGTATGCTGCCTTTGTGGTGGTGCCGCTACCTAAAAACGGGTCCAAAACCGTATCGTCCCTGAATGAGTAAAGTTCGATTAATGCACGTGGCAAGGCTTCCGGGAACATGGCTGGGTGTCCTTTCCTTGTTTCAGGCATCATCTCCCAGACGTTCGTGCTCCAGTGGAGTTTTGCATAGCGGATATCTATTTTTGATTTTTCTTTTTTGGCTAGTGTTACACTTTTGAAATCAAAATCGTCTTTTCTGAAAACCAGTATGTGTTCGTAAACTACGTTTGGGTAATAATACATAGGATAGGGATGCTGGATAAGAAGACCGAAACGTTTTGCCGCACCGGAGCACTTGCCACTCTTCCTTCCCGATGGTTTTTTCCAGATGATATCATCAATGTACTTGAAGCCGCATCGTTGGAGAATGCTTATGCAGTGGGCGGGTATCGGATATTTCTTCTTGTTGCTTATTACGTCTGAAACATTGACACAAATATATCTACCATCAGCAAGGACGCGATAGCACTCCTGAAAAATTTGTCTTAGGGATTTGAGATAAAGCGAGTAGCTGTCTATCGAGCCGATGTTTTCGACTTCGTAGTTTTTGACATTGAAATATGGCGGGCTGGTTACTATTAGCTGAACTGATTTGTCCTCCAGCTCGTACATCGAAAAAGAGTCGCCAATAACGATCAGATGTTTCGTCATTGAGTGAGCGGGGCTCCGTTCACAACTGCCAAAAAAGCCACGGTTTTTTGTCATGGCTGATATAATATCTCTGAGGGGAATATTATACTTTATGACGATACCTGCATGATTGTGCTGGTTTTGATTTTAAATACTTAAATTTCTTACGGTTGAAATTTACCTAAAAATTCTTCAGCTTTTTTGGAATTAACAATGATTACTGTTGCTTTTCTGGCAAAATTTGGGCTTATCTCATTAGCAAAATGCAAATACTGGGGCATTGGATAGTTAAAATATATCCAATCAACTGATTTTAATTGCAAATTTACGGTAGCAATTTTTCCATTTGAAATGTC
>JAHJBM010000047.1 GCA_018813505.1 Microcaldota archaeon | reverse complement strand
TCATCAAACTTCATGAGATGAAACCAGATCTTTAATCATTGAAACTTTCCAACATATACTAATGTTATGATCTTCATTTAAAGTTAACTTCAAAGGATACAAAACACATTGTTGTTATTAAACTCCACACATAAACCAAACAAATAGAAACATGAAAAAATAAAAAATTATTTTTTAACAAGTTTCATTATGTTTGATGTACCTTCCTCGTATATTGAAAGGACCGAAACCGGAAACGGTTTACCACATACTGAACCGAGTTCCATGGATGATCCTTCGAAAGTAATAAAAGGAATGTTTGAAGCAGTTGAAAATCTTTCAACCTTGGATTTTACATCAATAGGAGTGTTACCTGACAAAACGAAAAGTTTTGCCTTCCCCAAAAGACTTGCCATGATCCCGGTTCTTGCTCCGAAATCAACTTTCCCACTCTCAACAGCTAACCTGATTGCAACAGTAAGAGGATTTTCACGATCCTTTTTAGTCTTTCTCCTCCTAACGACTTTCTTCACTTTCTTTTTTGGTTGACCTGCGACTTCTTTGGTAGCTTCTTGCTCTGTTTCTTCCTCGATTTCTTCTTGATCGTCCATTTCCTCGTCTTCTGCCATCACGATTCACCTATTTTTTCTTGTTTTTCATTATAAGTTTTATTTTCCCTGTACCGACAGGAACTGTCTGACCAACAATAATGTTTTCAGTCACGCCAACAAGCAGTTCTTCTTCCGATAATGCACACGCATTAATCAGGTGTTTAATTGTCTCTTCGAATGCTGCCCTCCCCAGGACACCAATTTTTTCCCCTGACAACCCATGTCTTCCTATGGACTTTACCGTACCACAATAGGTCATTGCATCTGCAATTAACATGATATGACGGATATCGACAAACAATCCCTGCATGTCAAGGACATCTTTCATTTCCTTAACTATTGAATTTCGTGCTGCTTCTATGCCATAAACCCGTTCCATCTCTTTAATATTGTTGGTATAAATACGATCCTGATCTATTGCCGGATTCATACAGGCACCTATAATATTGAATCCACCTGCCCTTATGAAATATTCGTCATTACCCTTTATCACAACTGCCTTGTGTATTCCTACGACACCGCGAACAATTGCATCACGCACTTTGTTTGTCAATTTTCTTACGGCTTTGGCAGTCATAACTTTTGGTTCTTTTTCTTTTTTATTGCTAGTTGTAGTGCTGATCTTCTTTGCTTTTTTGATTTCCTTGGATGGTTTTATAATGACCGTATGGTCGATTGTTTTTGATTCACCAAAATCCTCGACAGCTTTTTTCACCATTGCGAAAGTTATTCCCTGGGCCTTACCATCTTTTTCATTGAAGATAACCTTTATCACAAGCTTTTCGAGATCATCCTCAACATCTGCAACATCAGATATAAAAACGCTCGACAACTCCTTTGCTACGCGCTCGCATTCTGCACGGTTTTTTGTATATGATTTCTTCAGGTACATGTCGATGATTGGTTTTTTTGGCTCTTTTTTTGCATCGACAATTTCGATTAACCTTGGGAGCCCGGTAGGAACGTGTTCTGCAACACCGGCATAGTGAAATGTTCTCATAGTCATCTGAGTACCAGGTTCACCAATACTTTGGGCACAGATAACACCAACTGCCTCGAAAGGAGGGATTCCAACTGATTGTTTTTTTGACTTCATAAAAATCACCTATGCAGTATCTATATCATCCTGCTTTGTGCCTTCTGCTAGTTCAGCAGTTGACGAGTACATTGGATCTTTTCCGTCACCACCATAAATAAACTGCACAACACTCATATCTGCATTTCTTACTGACATGTCTCCAAACACCACCAAATCCTGAAGTGCGTTTATCAACCTGCGCTGCATATACCCAGAACGCGCAGTTCTGATGGCTGTGTTAACTAAAGCCTCCCTTCCACCCATGGCATGATGTATAAACTCGTAAGGGGTGAGACCTTTATGAAAAGATGAATAAACAAAACCACGCTCACGACCAGTAAGCACACCTTCTTTGAAATAAGGCAGTATTCTTCTCCTATATCCTCTTGCAATCCTCTTACTACGTACAGTTTGCTGTGCAACAAGTGCAGACATCTGAATTGCATTAAGCATACTTCCTCTTGCACCGATCTTGGCCATGATAACTGAAGGATTTAATGCCCCAAGATCAGTTTCCACCAGTTTACCGACATCGATACGTGCTTGGGTGGTTATTTCTATTATAAGACCTTCAAGAGTTTCCTGTAGAGTCATACCTGGAGATCTTTCAAGAGACCTGTTCTTGTACTGCATTATTAAGTTGTCCATTTCACGATCCATTTTATCAGTTACTTCTTTGATTTTTACCATTCCCTTGCCAGAAATTGTATAATCACGAAGTGAAACACTTAGACCGTGTGCTGATATCGCTTCAAGTGCAAGACGAGTTACACTGTCAAGAAAGTTTCTTGTAAAGTCAGGACCACGTGAAATAAAAATCTTTTCCAAGAGCTCGCCTTCCATTGCCTTGCTCTCGATTGCACCTTTTACAAGCTTGCCTGATTTTATTACGATCTGCTCACCAAGCTTTGACATAACTTTTAGACTAAGATCATTTGGAAGAAGATAAGAAAACAACATCTTCCCAGAATATTTGTCTCCTGAGACATCGGATTTGGGAAGCTGATTTATTCCGATAAGATAAAACATATTTGATGCTTCTTCTTTTGTGAATATTGCATCATCATTTGTTAAGAAATACAAACCCGAAACATGATCTTCTTGAGGTTTGATAATTGCATGACCATGCCTTGGAGAGAGTAATTGTTTGTCTACCTTTGCAAGATAACGTGCCTCGGCCTGTGCCTCCTCAGTCTGCATAATGTGAAGATTCATTTCATCCCCATCAAAATCAGCATTGTATGGAGCAACAGTAACTGGATTGAGTCTGAATGTTCTTCCAGGAAGTACCCTAACTTCATGTGCCATCATAGAAATACGATGCAGTGATGGCTGTCTGTTAAACAAAGATATGTCTCCATCAACTATCTGTCTTTCAAGTATGGAACCGATTTTAAGATTTTCTGCTTGTTCGATCCGCATTTCATCCGTATCACCAACCTTAATCCTTCTGCTATCCCCTCTAAGGATATAGATTGCACGCGGATAGACACCAGATAGGACAAGCTTTTTGCTGTATTCAAGATTCCATTCGGTTACGTGCATCGGAATAGTAAGTTCCTCTGCAATACGCTGTGGAACCCCAACTTCATCAAGATCAATTCTTGGATCAGGAGAAATAACAGTTCTGGCAGAGAAGTTAACACGTTTACCTGAAAGATTATACCTAAATCGACCTTCTTTCCCCTTGAGCCTCTGTGCCAAGGTCTTAAGAGGCCTTCCACTCCTATGCCTTGCAGGCGGAATGTTTGCAGTTTCATTATCAAAGTAGGTGGTAACGTGATACTGTAACAATTCCCATAAATCTTCTATAATCAATTGAGGCGCACCAGCATTGATGTTTGCCTCAAGTTTCTGATTTATTCGTATGACATCCACAAGCTTATGTGTAAGGTCATCCTCGCTTCGTTCACCCGTTTCAAGAGTTATAGAAGGCCTTACATTAACAGGGGGCACTGGAAGGGCAGTAACTATCATCCATTCCGGTCTCGAATAAACAGGATCAAAGCCAAGTTCCCTAAGGTCAGGATCCCTGATCGAAACTATCCAATCACGAATGTCTGTTGGAAGCAGCATCTCTTTGTCCTTAAAGATAGTTGTTGGTTTTAGCAATTTGATTTCAGGAAGTTCGATTCCACAGTGACCACATTTTTTCTTTGTGATTTTTTCACTCTTCTTCTTTTTTGGTTCTGCTGCAGTTTCGGTTGGAGAAATCCCATCAGTAGATATAGATTTCGAGTCTGCAATATCCAAAAGGGACGGAGGCTCATCAATTAATTTTTTTTCTGCCTCTTTTGGCAGATCAGGTTCATCATCAACACCAGCAGCATTAATGATTTTTCCGCTAGTCTTACCTATGAGATTGTGGCAATTTGGACATGTTGATTTAAGTGCAATATAAAGATGTTTTGCAAATTCTACATGTATTACAGGACGAACAAGATCAATATAACCGAAATGCCCAGGACATTCACGAACAGTTCCCCCACAAGTTTTGCACCTCAACCCTGGATCAACGACACCAAGTCTGGTATCAACAAGACCACCATCTATAGGATAACCATCATCATCATAGGTATCCGGCACAATAATCTTTGCAGCAGCCATTTTTCTTACCATTTCTGGCGAGAATAAAGAAAACTTCAATCTGTCTAATACTTTTTGGATTTCCATAACAATTACCCCTTGTCCCTAAGTTTTATTCTCGGAAATATATATAGAGATTTTATCTCATCAAGCAAAAGTTTGAATGCATAACTCATCTCCACAGGCTCGACACTTTCGCACTGGCATATTGGACAAATATCCCGATTACGGGCATAGTCATGTGTTGCTATTGAACCACATTCAGTACAGATAAGTTGGATAGTTTTGTCACTTTCTTCAAGCAACCTTTCCTTAATCAACATACTTGCACCATAGCCAATAAGGCAGTCACGTTCCATCTCACCAAACCTGAGACCACCCTCGCGCGCACGACCTTCGGTTGGCTGGTGGGTAAGTAATTGAACTGGACCACGACTTCTCACATGCATTTTGTTGGATACAAGATGATGAAGCCTTTGATAATATATTGTTCCAATGAATATTTTTGAAATGATTTTCTTCCCGGTAGTACCATCGTAGAGAACTTCCTCACCATATTCCTGGAAACCTGCTTTTTTCAGAATTTCTTTATACTCATCTTCAGTGTTTCCCGAGAAGGCAGTGCCATTTGCGATTATGCCACCCATACATGCAGCTTTACCTCCAAGAGTTTCCAGCAGGTGTCCTGCAGTCATTCTTGAAGGAATGGCATGAGGGTTGACTATAAGATCAGGTACAATCCCGGATTTTGTAAATGGCATATCTTCCTGCGGAACAAGAAGACCGATAACACCTTTCTGACCATGTCTTGAAGCAAGTTTGTCACCGATCTCAGGTATTTTTATTGACCTAACACGAACTTTAACAAGCCGATTACCGCTGGGACCCTCAGTCACAACTATTGAATCTACTCTACCACTTTCCCCAGCCTTAAGCGAAAGTGAACTCTCTCTTTTCTTTTCTTCAACTGTTCCAAAAACAGAAATTTCTTCAAGGAAACGAGGAGGAGATGTTTTACCTACAAGCACATCTTTACTTTTTATCTCACTTTCAGGTATGATGATACCATCTTCTCCAAGGTGCCTATATACGATTTCACCGCGATATCCGACAACATCAGGTGTAGGCAGTTCTATTTTGTCTTTCTGACCTCCGGGATACATTCTCTCTTCGGTCTCATATGTCTTAAACATTGTGATACGATGTAATCCACGGTCAATAGATGATTTGTTAACAACTATTGCATCAGCCATATTGTAACCATGATAACTCGTAAGTGCAACCACGCAATTTTGACCAGCAGCCTTTTGTTTGAGGTTAAGCGCTTTATAAAGACTGGTTTGAACCAATGGTTGTTGTGGATAGTACATCACATAACCACGTGTATCATACCGTTGTCTGAAATTCGTTGTATATATACCCAATGACTGTTTGGCCATAGCACAACCCATCGTAATTCTGGGTGATGAATTGTGTTCGGGATATGGAAGAACACCAGCAACAACACCAAATAGATTAGCTGGATCAACCTCAAGATGAGTATGTTCAGGAGTTAAATCCTTCTCGTTTATAGCAACAAAAGTATTCTCCTCTTCTTGTGCATCAAGATATTCTATGATACCCATCTTGATAAGATGACCCCAACTAAGCTCATTGTTTTTTATTCTGGCCATTACCTCAGGCGCAAGTCTTGACTTACCATTCTCGACAACGATATATGGTCGCCTGACACGGCCCTTATCAGTAAGGATATGCAACTCATTAAGCCTCTGAGCATAGTATATGTTCACTTGGCTATTCAATTCGTTCATACGCCTACGTTCACGCAAACGATTTGCAAGGCTTTTTCCGTCTGGATGATAACCAACAAACTTACCATTGAGGAATATGCTGGTCTTTGATGGTGCACTTCTTTTTTTCTTAACCATTAAACATCACCTATTTTAACATCATACGATTTTAGTATTCTCTCAAGTTCTTCTTCTTCCACACCAATGGAAACTTCGGCCATAACAGAGAGGTTCTTAACCAGAGAACAACTTGGACCTTCTGGAGTCTCGTTTGGACATAGCTTACCGATATGAGTTCCGTGAAGATCTCTGGCTTTGAAATGAGGATGCTTTTTGCTCAACGGAGAGATGATTCTCCTCAGGTGAGATATGGTGGAGACATATGAAACGCGGTCAAGAAGCTGAGATACACCAGTCTGACCAGCTATCCAGTTTCCTGTGGCCATGGCATATTTTATTCGGTCTCCCATGACATCTTGGCGTATGAGCGTATGAACCTGAAGTCTTCTTCCACGTGCATCTGCCCTTGACGCCTGATAAACAAGATCTTTGATAAGGAACTGGAATGCATAACGGAACAATTCTTCCATAAGATCACCAGCAAGTTTGACACGTTTATTTGCATAGTGATCCTTATCATCAGGGGCAGCCTCTTTATATGCAACACCAGTAGCACGTTCTGCCATACGAATCAAATAATGGGCTTTGTCCATTCTTGCAGATTTGGAAACGCCGATGTGAGGTAAAAGATAGTTATCAATAAGATTTTCCATACGATTAAGTCTGAACTCAGAGGGTTGACCAGGTGAAAGCCGTCTACTGAGCATATCCACGGCCTCTTCTCTTGTTTGTGATTGTTCACCCTCAAGATTTAGTATCACGTCGTTCTTAACACGGCTATCTGAAGAGAATACAGAAAGCACTTGCTCGTTTTTCTCAAGACCAAGCACTCTAAGAAGCTGGATTAATGGCGTACCGCTAGGAGTTGATGGAAATTCCGCAGTATAAAAACCATCTACATTTCTTTCAACCACACATCTTGCCCTAAAACCATAGTGTGTCGAAAATATCTTTGACACTATGCCATTGCGCTCTTTTGTAATCATGAGTTTGTTTGGCACAAGATCCTCAATAGATACAAGAACCCTTTCACTACCATTAATGACAAAGTAACCACCCGGATCATCTGGATCTTCACCATTTTTTATTAACTCATCTTTTCTTAGATTTGAAAGATAACATAATTTTGATTTGAGCATGACAGGCAATTCACCAATAAAAACATCAGAATAAACAGGACGTTCAACACCGTTGAAAACAGGAATAATTTCAAGAAAAACAGGGGCGGAATAACTTAGATTCCTGAGCCGAGCTTCATTAGGCAGAACCTGCCGATACCCACCTTTAACTTCATAATATCTGGGCTGTTCAATTCTAACCTTACCAAGCTTCAGTTCAAAACCTTCAACATTCGTATGTATTTTTCCGATCCTATCAACAACTTTCTGTATCCCAAAATCAACGAATTTGTTATAAGATAACAATTGTTGGTTGACTAAAGTATTGCTTTTGAAATAAGATTCTATAAGCCCATCTACCATATCTCACACCTCAATATACTAATGCAGATACAAAAGTACTGCAGGTTTTAGCTAAAGCAAATAAATATTTATTTAACGATCCTATATGTCTGATATTTTCCAGTGCCGTCATCTCTAGTGATTTTAACTATGTTTCCAGGAACGGCCCCCAAAGCCAATAATGCAGGATCCTTAGCACTGAAACTTGGAAGTTGATTTGAATTTATCTCGAATTCGGCAAGGAGTTTTTTAGCATCTTTATCTGACAGCACTTCCATTTTAGAAACAAGCATATGTGACAACACATCCAGTGTTGACGCTACTTTTTTAGTTTTTTTCTTCAAGCAGGACCACCCAAATATACAAAAACATGAGCTAGTAATTTCACTAGCATCCAAAGTAAGATAATTTGTAACATAGATATTTATAAATATATGTTATTTATCAAGATCTGGTAAATTTTCATGTTTTTTATATCAACAATTGTTATTCGTATGAACTTTTTTAATTATACGTATTACATCATCTTTTTTTAAGATTGATTCATGTGCATTTTCAACTACAAATTCATAACTACCAGCTAAGAAAATTATCATCTCACCACTTATGCGATTAGTTTTTGGGCTGTAAGAATATAATACCGGGGATTCCATCTCACCAGTTTGATAATAATGTGTGGCCAATAATTTATGCAAAGTTTGATATGCAGGAAAGACAGCTATGACATCAGGTAATTTGTCTTTTGGTTTGTTGTATAGTTCTTTGATAATTTTGAAATAATAACTTATAGTATCAGTAGCAGGTCCGTTAACTAGTTTAGTTGATTGTTCGGATTCAGAAGGAAACTTTCGTTTGACGATTAATATGTATGTTGATTCTTTTATCATGTCAAAAAGAGATATTTCTTTGTAATAAATTCGTGACATAATATCACAAAAGTATTAGGCACTAATTGAATTTAAATATAGATCATGGCAATTTGATGCAACGCCCAATTCCAAAAGAGATTTTAATATCATCTTATCCTAATTTAATTTATGATTCTGATTATTGACAATGGATCCCAGTACACGCATCTCATAAAGAGAACATGCCGAGATTTAGGCTATGACTCTGAAACAATTTATGCAAAGGCAGACATAAAATTATTTGAAGATTATGTGAAAAGAGGGATATCAAAAATAATAATTTCCGGTGGACCGAATTCCGTATATAATGATCAAGATAGTGTTGGAGCAAACGTATGTGCCAAAATACGCGATTCAAAACTCAAAACCCCATTACTTGGAATATGTTATGGGCATCAAATGATAGCCCATATATGGGGAGCCAAAGTAGCGCGAGGTACAAGTGCTGAATATGGACTTGGCGAGGTCTTGATAGATGATAAGGATATGATTTTCAAAGGAATACCAAGGAAATTGAAGGTGTGGGCTTCGCATTATGATGAGGTAAAAGAAGTACCGAATGGATTTGTGAAACTAGCACATTCTGAAATATGCGCAATTGAAGCAATGAGACATCAGAAACTCCCCATCTTCAGCGTACAATTCCACCCAGAAGTATGGCACACAGAACACGGTGAAGATATCATAAAAAATTTCATAGAGGGAACTAATGAACTTGGAGGGATTTAGACGAATGACGCTCCCACGCAACAAGAGCACATCAAAAAATTAGAAAAGATAAAATGGTAACTAAAAGAGGAAGTCAGATGCACGATTCAGATGGTATTTCAGCAGTAATTGCAGGAAGTGGATTTTACAATTTAGGAAAAAAGATTTGCGAACATACAATTGAAACACAGTATGGAACAGTAGTATTGCACGAAGTAGAATTGAATGGAAAAAAACTTCTTTT
>JAHJBM010000046.1 GCA_018813505.1 Microcaldota archaeon | reverse complement strand
TCTCGGTTGAAGACTGGGTAAAATTAACAAGAAGATATGTGGCCGCAAAATACCTGTTTCCATGCTTCTTGACTATTACGTCTTGTGCCTGCGAAATCTCATATTTGCCAAAGCCTTCGATAACATGTGCATGCTTGGCAAATGCAGGCTTTATCATAAAGCCAAATCTCCATACGATGGCAGCAACAACAAAACTGAGGATGGCGGCCACCACGACTATCTCATTCGGATAGAAAATAAGAACGGCAAGCAGGGCAAATTGTACCAATACGATGAGTATTGCCATCCGCTTGTTTGTCATAACCTCGTTAAACATAATCACACCTCAAACCTGGCCAGGCTTATTTCAGATCCAAAAAGAGCGGCCAGCTCTTTTATAGCAATTATAGTCAGAATAACAGAAAGTACGGGAAGGAAAACTATTTCGACAAGAAGTGATGATAAAATTGTAATCAGAGTTTCCGGTAAACCTGCAACGGCTGTATCAAGAGCTGCTTTTGACTCAGTAAAGCTATCTATATAATTGGCCCAATCATCGGGAGAAGCAATGCTGTGGGTTTCACCGGTAACCGGATCATCTGTAAATTGGGTGAATGGATCTAATGTTTCGATAGTGCTAACAAAAGTAGTAAAGTTAGCAAAAGCATCAGTACGCATTTCACTGACTGATACTGCATTAAGTGATATGGCTAATGGGAAAACTATGTACATACCGACAGACAATGCAATAAGAGCACCACCAAGTCTTCTGGTTGCAAAAAATGTCCTCAATACAACACCTATAGGAAGAAAGATATTCAGTGAAGTGGAATTTATGAACTGTAATAAAGCCATTTCAACGCGCACAAATACACCTAAGAAAAATAATGACTGCAACGCACTGTTAAGGACCTGAACTATGCTTGCAAGCCCACCTAACGGAGTTACCTCAACGATAATAACATCTATGGCTATTTTAGAAATAATGTCAAGGACAAGATTAACTGCGAATATTCCTGCCATTATGCCAAATATCTTCAGCTGTAACATCCCCAAATACTGATATGCATAGCAAAGAGGAGTACCATCAGGAAGCCCAGCATCAGCCCCACAAGAGATTAAACCTGCACCAGGATCATCTGTAGGAGTAAGGCTGTTGAATGCCTGAGTTATGACCCCTAACTGAGGATGCATCAAAAAAACAAGACCGCCGACAATAGCAGCACTTATGAAGACCTTAAGAAATTCCTGCTTAGCCCAGTCTTCGAGTTTTCTGTTAACAAAAACACGCGATATTAGATATGCAATACCCACGAGGACAAGCATGGAAACCATTATGTAAACTGCTATATCGAAAGCTGCACCTCCAGTAGTTCCCCCAGCACTAGGAAAGTGACTGAGGATATCCCCAGTTGACATAATAATTTACCGCTATGATGATGAAGTCAAGAATCCTTCGCCAGTTTGGACTATGAGACCCGCAGCACCGACAATGGCAGCTAGTATCAGAGCACCAACCGCCAGACCAGTTGCAAGTGTATGGTATCGGCCTCTTTGATCCGCAGTAACAAACATGTTGGCATAAACATAGATCACACCAGCAAGAACCAGTGCAATTACGGCTATGAAAGGTCCTAATCTGAGCAGACCTTTCATAATCTCGCATATCAGGACTTCAAGTCCTGTCCCGCCACATGCAGTTTCCTGAGGATTAGAATAATTTATACCGTCAGTGCCAGCATCACTGGCAAATACTAGTCCCGAAATCAACAAAATTATCAGTAGATTTTGTTTTATCGACAACATAGCTCCCCTCTCTAACATGAAACAATTATACACCCTTCATATTTATATAGTTGCACGTTATTTTGTTGTGTAAAAACACAAAAATACGGTCGGATATTATGAAGGAGATACGTTGTAGCCTATGCAATACTGTTAAAAATTCAATTCCGTTAGACATGAATGATTTAGTGTTTGGAAACTATGTTCGTATTATGAGAAAAGCAGGAATTTAAAAACATAATGATAATTTGGGAGTTTGTCCTGATTGCAAGACAACATATGACAAAATGAACAAAGAATATCAAAAGAAGAAGATGATATACCTCACGATAGGTCTGGGCGCTGGATTACTCTATCTTTATTTTACTTCGAATATTCTTGCTTCACTGATTATTTTTTTGTTTGTGTTTGGGCTTTCTGTTTTTTCTTATTGCCCACCACTGAAGAAATAACTTGAAACATCTTTGTAGAAACGCATTTAAAGATCAAATTGATAAAACACATATGGAATATTTCTACTATAGAGGCGAAAAATGCAAAGAATGCAATAACGCAGTTCCTATCTTTGCCCTCGGCCACCATAAACCTTTAGAAGAAGGAGAAGAACAATTCTCGAAAGTATGTATGGGTTTCTATAAACATGGTTATAGTCTTCAATATTTTCTCAAGAGACTAGTGCAATTATACAAAGAACGAAACGATATTCAATTTGACATGATTTGCTTATGTCCTTCTAGTAAGAAAGATTCTTTTAATGAAAATATGAAAAAACTAACGGAAGAATTTTACAAAACAGTTCAACTACCGTACAAACAAGTACTTCATCGAACAAAGGACACAGATAAACAACACGAATTAAAGAAAAAAGAAGAGCGAATTGAAAATGTAAAGGATTCTTTTTCTGTGTCTGAAGATATCACAGGGAAAAATATTTTAGTTATAGATAATTTAAGCACCAGCGGAAGTACGGCTCAGGAAATACACCGACTCATAGTTCATAAACACAACGCAAAGAGTTGTGTTTTCGTATGTTTGAGTTTAGGATATAAAGCAAAAGATCTTGACTTCGATCTTAATCCAGCATTTTCTGGAAAATTTTCATATATCATAGAAAAATTACACTGGCCAAAAGTTCCAAAATCAAAGAGAATAAAGATAGAAGATTTACCCGAATCAGAGGAATGAATTTAAGGAACTATTTAATAGTCTGAAAAGATGTTCTTGGTCTTTTATTTGTTGTGTACCATATTTTTTTATTGCTTCTTTTACACCCTCATTTGGTAAAATATTAGAATTTAATTGAGGACAAAAAATTGATTTTCTTTGTTCATGTGCTATCTTGACTTGAGTCAAAGAACCGCCTATTTTTTGCGCAGCAACTAAGAATAATGCATTAGACAAACCAGACGTAATTCTGTTTCGTTGTAAATAGGATATTCTGCTACCTTTGAAATTAGGTAGATATTCACTAATCAATAAACCTTTCTTTTTTATTTGGTCAAATAGATTAGTATTTTCAGGTGGGTATAGATTATTGAATCCTGAACCCAAAACTGAAATTGTTTTGCCTGTTTCTAAACTCAACGCACCTTTATGAGCTTCAGAATCAATTCCTAATGCGCCACCACTTACTATAGTTATGCCTTTTTCTGCTAGAAAATTAGATAATGAAAATGCATATTCAGCAGCTTTTTTATCTGGTTGTCTCGTACCAACAATAGCTATTTTTTTACCATTAAACAATTCTGTTTTGCCCAGTAGGAATAAAGTAAGCGGCGGAGATTGTAGAAACTTTAATTCTTTAGGATAATTCTTATCTAAAAGAGTCAAAATCTTAATGCTCTTCTTATTACATTCTTCTATATTTTTAATAAAATTCTCATCTGATGCAGACCTGAGTTTATTAAAATCTTTTAACATTTCCTCATTGAAAATCCTCGTTTGTAATAATTCTGAATCATTAGCCTGATAAATGCTTGATAGATCATTGAAATATCCAAGTAACTTAAGTATTTTTTGAGGACCCAGTTTTGTAACTTGGCCAAGCTTGAACCAATTAACCAATTCGTCTTTGGTAAGTTCAGTCACCATAATACTCACATTCTCCATTATAATGGAAAAAATCCATCATAATAGGAATATAACAAGTTTAATATAAGTATTGTTTATGCATCAAAAAGAAAATTTAACTTATTATGGGTTATCAATTAATTTCTGACAATATCTGCCAAGTTCAGTCAACTTCATAACATCCACATTCTCAACCTTGGAAAGAACTTTTTCATATCGTGTCTTCTGCTTTTGGTTTGTTACAACGACAACAACTGACATATATCCCTGTTCAAACCGCTTGTGGATCTGCTCTCCAAAACCATCAAGAGCAGGTTTCAGACCACTTTCAACTTCTATGGCGATTGTGTCATTGAAAACCAGGTCTGGATTATTCCAGCCGCCCAGAACCTTGACCTTTCCAATCCGTTCAAGTTCTTCATGCGCTTTTGCAATAAGAATACGATGAAAACTGCTTTCCTGAAGGTGTGGATCAACAAGCTCATAGAACACTTCCATGCCACGTGGTGTTTCAATTTCTTCATAACGAATGACCTTACCTGACTTTGTAAGAGATTGTAAATGACGCCATATTGCAGACTTAGGATAATTTGTTCTTCTTGAAATTCCAGTCGCAGTAAGTGCGCCTTTTTCCTTCAATAAGTTAAGGACTTCTTCGTCTCTTGGTATGCGTGGCGTAACCGACTGGGGTTCTGGAGATGGAACTTCCTGGTCTTCTACAACTGATGTACGCTCAGTGGTTTTTGCACTAGGCATTCTTGGCTTTGGACTGGGGAAGTTCTCATGAAGTGAAACTTTTATCACGCTGTAATGGTTGTGGGGGCCGATGAGCAACGCCTGTCCTTTCTGCAACCCGTTCATAACTGATTGTAGCATCCCAAGACCAATGCCG
>JAHJBM010000045.1 GCA_018813505.1 Microcaldota archaeon | reverse complement strand
TCTGGATTTGGACCTTCCAGAGGATAAACATATAAAAGGTCCCAAGAAATACAGCCTGAAGTCCTTGGCAAAGGCACTTCTGTTCAGGCATCTGCTGAGGCTTTCCTCAGTCAGAGAACTGTCCAGAAAGTTGCAGAACTGGACAGAACTCAGAAAAGCATGTGGATTCCATGTGGCAAGGAGATACCTTTCAGTTCAGGATTCACGGCGTAGGAAAGGTTTATATCACTGGGTTTACTGATGACTGCTCAAGATTTATGATAAGGTCGACAGCAGCCGTTGTTCGTTTTGGGTATTTACTCACCACAACAGGTTTACCTCGCTATACCGAATATTTTATACTATTATCTACCAATAATCTATACAATGGCAGCTACCGAACTCATAATTTATCTACCTGTATATAATGCTGAGGCCACGATAGCTTCTCTTCTGGATCGTTTATGCACTACAGCCAAGCTCATTGGCAAAAAGCCTCTTAATATGGCCCTCAAAGCTGTTATTCTCGTAAATGATGGCAGTTGTGACAATACCCTCACCATATTGAAGGGCATCTCAAGGGAAAAAACACCATGGCTACACGTTCTCGACAAAAAACAAAATAAGGGCGCAGTAGATGCTGTTCTTGATGGCATGCGAAAATCCCTTGAAATGGCAGCTGGCAATGACAAGTATATAATCGTTCGTATGGATTCCGACCTTGAGCACCAACCAGAGGATCTGTTAAAGCTACTCCAGCCGATAAAAGACCACAAGACCGATCTAGTTGTTGGTTACATACCCTTCGATAGGCGAAATGGCTTCTTTGCAAGTCTATTCAATCGATATATCGGTCTTGCAGAAAGTAGGGAATTCTTGGGGCTTGATATCCCGCAGTTCTGCCCCGGTTTTTATGCTACCAGGACATCTGTTCTGATTCGTACGTTTCCTGAAGCCGAAAAAATGGCCATCTTGTTCAAAAAAACTTACAATAAGGAGATGATTGCCATTGATTTCGTTTCCATAGTTCTTGCCAAGCGTCTTGGTAACAGAATCTCTACCGTGCTCCTAAGCCCTATAGAAAATAAATGGATAAAGAAAATGCCCCTAAAAAGGCTTTTCTCTTATCTCTATTCGCACAAAGAAATAATTTCCTTTATTAGAGAACAGTAACCTTACAGTGTCAGAAAACACACTATGCTGCGTCCTATTCCAACTTCTGCAAATTTTGCATACATTCTTCTTCTATAATCTGCCGGTAGTTGCAATTCGAAATTTACTCTCTTCTTGTGACATAAACTACCTAACTTTGGATTTTTTATAAAATCCTCCCCCATCAATAAGAAGAATTCCATTGGGAAATCAGTCATTTTATATTTTATTTTAAATCCACTATATAACAAAAACTTTGTTAGACTATCAATATTAAAATAGTTTATGTGGTCTGGTGCACTAACCCAATAATCTGCAGTTGTTCCATTTTCAACACATATTTTCTGTAGTTCGTTAAAATCATTTGGAACTTTAATAACCATCATGCCATCATCTTTCAATAACTTTTTAGCATCTGAGATAAATGTCAATGGATCAGCTACATGTTCGAGGATATTCATTATTACTATGGCATCAAATTTCTCTAAACGATATCCCTTTAAATACCCATCAAGAGTGCAATTGGTGATGTTCAATCCAGTTATTCCTTTTTTTGATGCTATTGCAGCTAATTCTTCAGAAGGTTCAATGCCTTTAGTATGCCAACCGTTTTTGGAGGCATAATCTAAGAAATCTCCAGCCCCACATCCAATCTCAAATAAATCGTTTCGCCTTCCCAAATGTTCTTTTAACACTGATAAAATGTCGGAAAATACAGTTAAATTAAACCAGTTTAATTCGGCTTTCCTTTCCTTTACATCCATTAATTTTTTGATATGCGGAGCCTTGTTCCCTTTTTGAATGAGTGTAGCATAATGTTTGCCATAGAACTCTTCTAGCTCCTTTTCCGTAGGAACTGGAGATAATCTTTTATATCCAAATTTTTCATCTGTAACCAAAACATAGTCTCTCAAGGCATCACCCGTAATAATTATTTATTATAATTAAATATAACTCTTTCGTTATCAGTTTTGTAGTATCCTGATTTAATGTCTTGGTGAATAATTCATTTAAATGATTGCTATTTTTGCCAAAGTCAAACAACATAACAGGTTCAAGAAATTAACAGCGGCAGTCATAAGCCGCTGGGTTGCCTGCAAAAGCATCCCTATTGTTGCAAGCACCCCTGCCCAGCTCTTTGCCCTTACTCTTTCAGATGATGAAACCTTCATCACAGAGAATACCGTCTCTGCAAAACACCTGTATCCATAGCATATTTTTTCCTCCAAATATCATTTGAAATTTGATATAGAAAGGGGCTGTTCAAAAAGGCCAGTATAAAAGTATTTTATCCTTCTCATAGGACCTCTCTGTAAAGAGGGATTTTATGGAAAATGTATATCTCCAAACAAAAGGAAAAAACAGGTCAACAATCAGTTACAAAAAATAGACGATGAATTAGATGAATTGTTCAAATATATTGATAAAATAAACAAAAAAGTAAGGAATGGCAACATCAGTACTGAAGAGGGAAAAGAACAACGGGAGAAAAAGGAGAGGCAACGAAGTCGAATCTGTTTTTGGAGACCAAAAGCTGAACAATAGAAAAAGGCATTATCAATTAAGAGGAATGTAGAAGATTAATCTAGAAGCTGGACTTTATTATATCTCTTATAATCTGAAAAAATACACTCAACTATAGAAAATAGATTGAAGATAAATGCAGACTGGGGAAAAATTTGGCAGATCATCGGCCTGAAAAACAATTGATTTGTTTTATAGAACAATGCCCTTCGGGCAAATTAACCACTGACGCTTAGCTTCTGCTGACCAAAATATTTCTGCAAATTCAGATCATCTGGTGGGTCAGTTGGTTGCTCTATATACTCAACCTGCATTGTTTTTCCACAAAATTCGCACTTTGGTTTTGCAGAACATGGTTTTTTCTGAATAAACTTCACTGTTTTCCTAAACATAGAAATTATAGAAGAGTATTTTTTCCGCTGATTGTTGGAGTATATTCCCTGATATCTGATTAGATGATAGTTCTTTTCAGGAAGATGTCGAAGAATAGCGGTGATGAACTCATCAACATCCATTGTGATATATTTTTCTTCGTGGGTTTTCTTGTTGCAGATGAATGTAACTGTATTCCCATCATAAGCAGTTATTCTTGACTGAGCTATTGCAGGATGTCTTACATACCTTGCAAGATATTTTATCAATTCAAGTTTTTCTTTAGGTGTCCTGTCCTTTGCTCTGACATAGAATCCATTGGAATACTGCTTGAACATTCTGTCTATGAACTGGTTGCTTTCCTTTGTTTTTGGCATTGCTTTTTTCAGTCTCGTAAGAAGATGATATTGCCATACTTTCCTCAGGCTTTCATAGGATACAAATGCATCTTTCCATTCTCCGTTGTTTGTTATACCTCCTTCTGTTGTCAAAGTATGGAAATGAACATTGAATTTGAGGTCTTCACCAAATGTATGAAGAACCGAAAAAATACCTGGTTTGATATTGAGATTTGGGTACTTGAAAGAGAATGCCTGAGTTATAACTATTGGAATTGTTCTGAATGCAACGTCAATAAGCTTTTTGTCGTGTTCTATGACTTTCCAAAGTTCATCTGGCATTGTAAAGACTATGTGCCTGTGAGTAACTGGAAATAATCTTCTCTGCACTTTTGATGCCCATAAATCTGTTTGTTTCTTTCCACAGTTCGTGCATAGCTTTCCATTGCAGTTGAAATGAACTATCTTTTCTTTCTCACAATTAGTGCATTTATACCGTATGACCCCCTTGGAAGGATGCTGGCACAACAACATCTTTTGCAATTCTTTAATCTGATAGGAAGTAAGGAAATGATTATATTTCTTAATGTATCCCAATAATCTGCTGTGTTCAGTGAAATATTTGTTTGAGTGTTATCATAATGAATATTTCACTACGCAGCATTTATACTTTTTATAATACAAAAATAAAAGAATCCTAAAATCACTTTTTGGACAGCCCCTACAGAGAACTGGGTTCTCTGGATCAGCCCTGGGAGTGTGTCACTGGAAAGACCAATCAACTTTCAACAGAGTTCTTGCAAATTGAGCATTCCATGTCGCGAACGCCGCAGAGTTCACGAGCATATTGTGAACATGACGACGTTCACAATATCAGTCTCTGACTGGTGGTGGGTACGAGCATTTTGACAGGGACAGTATATCTTATTGTAGATGATACTTTATGTGAAAAAACCGGAGAAAAAATAAAGGGCGTTGCAAGGCACTTTGACCACAATCAAAAAAAGAACAA
This sequence comes from Microcaldota archaeon, assembly GCA_018813505.1. Lineage (GTDB taxonomy): Archaea > Micrarchaeota > Micrarchaeia > Anstonellales > Bilamarchaeaceae > Bilamarchaeum. The sequence continues at coordinate 2,361 of JAHJBM010000045.1, read as the reverse complement.
GGTGATTAGGTTGTTTTCGACCCAAAACTCGCATTTCCAATAAAACGTTGCAACGTTTTATGGACCACAAAATAACTGATTATTTTGTAGGTCGATAAACAATCTCAAACAACAAACGAAGCGCGTTTTCGGTTCGGTTGTTGAACCGAAATTCAAGCTCCTTTAAGTACAATGGAAAGTGTTCCTGATCAACTTCATGGTAGTTATGCAATCTTTCTTTTGCAAAACTCCAGACGACTTCAATACCACTGATATGTTTTCTCCCTTTTGCAAAACGGTTCTGATGGTTCATCGTATAACGTTTTCCAACATGATTCATGAGAGGTGTAACCACATATTTTCCTTACGTCTGAAGAGGCATTCCTGAGAGGAATGCCCGAGGAAGCTCTCCTTGGAATGTTCAGAAAGCTTATAAGATGTTGAGTACATATAAATCTAATCAGGTGAAACAATAACCTAGCTCAACAACAACCTGTTAAATTGTCCGTGATAGTATTCGTCCTTCAAAAAGAAGAAGAATTATATTATTGAATGAAAACAGTTAGGGTATGTGATCGTATTATGTTAAGTGGTAAAAATGAAATTGTGTATCTTCTCAGATATTCATGGTAATGCGTATGCATTTGAGAAAATTATCGCATCTATGAAAAAAGAAAAACCAGACAGATATATATTTTGTGGTGACATTTGTGGATATTATTATAACCAAAACAAAATAATCGATTCGTTATATCATCTTAAAAATTTTATCGGGGTATTGGGGAATCATGATAAACTATTTTTAGATATGTTTAATGGTCTGGGTTCTGAAAAAGATTACGTTATGAAGTACGGTAATTCAAACAGACTTCTCTTTGATAAGATAACTGATAAAAATTTGGGATTCTTACAAGAATTAAAAGAACAGGAAATACTTAATATAGAAAACAACAAAATAGCAATATTTCATGGGAGCCCTTGGAACGCATTAAATGACTATGTATATCCAGATTCACCTCTCGAAAGATTTGCAGAGTATGAATATGATTTTATATTTTTAGGTAATACCCATTACCCTATGGACAGGCAAATAAATGGGCTAAGAATAATAAACCCGGGTTCGTGTGGGCAACCAAGAGATTCTTACCTTCCAAGCTATGCAGTTTTGGATTTAGAATCCAGAAAAACCAAGATTATTAGGGTAAATTACAATTGCGAAGCACTAATAAGTGAGATTCAAGGTAACAATGAAAAAAATAGATATTTAATCGATATACTTTTGCGAGGTAAACCTGGGAGGATATAATGGCTGGGAATATTTTAGTGACTGCTGTTGGCGGCGATATCGGTCAGGGCGTAGTTAAATGTTTAAGGGAGTTACCTGCATATTATGATAAACTGATCGGTTGTGACACTAATAGATATGCGGCAGGGGCCAAGTGGGTTGATAAGTTTTTTATAGCTCCTCATTCGTCTAAGGAGCGGGAATATGGATTATTTATTGACTCATTGATTAGAAATGAGAAAATTAGATATGTTTTCCCCATTAACGAAGACGAAATTAAATTTTTTAACAAAAACAGATCTAAGTATATTAATTCTGTAAAAATATTTATCAATACGCCATTTATCTTGGACACATTTTTAGATAAATACAAATCAATGGTTTTTCTTAAAGAACATAAGATAACATGTCCAAAAACAATTTTATTATCAAAATATTCTGGTGGTTTGATATACCCATTTCTGATAAAAACACGCCATAGTTACGGAGGAAAGGGAGTAACCATGGTTAATAGTCATAAAGAGTTTGAATTTTATAACAAAAAATCGAAAGATATAATCGTTCAGGAATATATAGGAAGCAAACATGAAGAATATACTGTTGGGGTTTTTTCAAATGGGGGTAACATATACTCTATTGCATTTAGACGTTATCTAAGTGGTGAGTGTGGTGGTTTTAGCAGGTTCGTTGAACTGGTTCACGATACTAAAATTACCAAAATAGCAGAAGAGATAGCAAAACTAACTGGATTAAATGGCACCATAAATATTCAAATGCGTAAAATAAATGGAGATTATTCCATATTTGAAATAAACCCCCGAATTTCTAGTACTGTTTATTTTCGTCATTTTTTTGGTTTTCAGGATATCAAATGGCTGTTGGATACTGAACTAGGAAAAGAGATTAGATTTGTGCCAAAGTATTTCAAAGGAGTAGGTGTTAAAGCATATACCGAAGTGTTTTTTGATATGGAATAAGATATGATAATCATACATACTACCTGTAGAGTAGTCGGATTTTTGTCCTAAAATGTTAGTCGATTTTATGTCCGCTTTTATTCATCAGTTTTCTGGTGGGAATTATGGTGAAAGCGACTA
>JAHJBM010000044.1 GCA_018813505.1 Microcaldota archaeon | reverse complement strand
CGGCATTTTCAAAATATGCCGGCAAAGCCGTCATTCCTTCTCTCTGCAATTCTTTTTTAATGTTTAAAAAGTGTAGAAGAGTAAATACAATCACAAAACTTACTCAACAATTTCACAAACAAGTTTATTTTTTTCAGACAAACAACGACCAAATTGATGCAAAATTAAACGAAAAAGTGAAGCGGAAATCTCTTCGGCATCTCTTTTGAATTGACTTGCAAGATTAGTAACAGAAATTTTTCTTTCAGTTGTCCAATCTTGATAATGTTCTAACAATTCCAAATCAAGAGACATTCTTTGTACAGCCCTTGCATTTGGAAATAGACAAGAAAGTCTGAAAACATGCCCGGCTTCTGAGTTATAGAAAACAACATGATCATAATACCCAAGACCATAGTCATATCCGGCTCGTAATATAGATGGACCGACAGGATAGTGCCGATTCCAACAATACGCTTTACCATTACGACCATAAAAATCAACCTGATGTTTGTTTAGATCAGTCACTCTTCTAATTTCAGTAATATATTCTCTCCTTAGAGCGAGTGGAGTACGATCTGGAATAAATTCCATAGCATAATTTTCAGGCAGTAGCTCAGTATCACCAAGGATTAATGGGAGGTTATTTGATAACACACGTAACAATGCAAAAAGTTTCATTTCATTAGGAACGATATGGGGTTCGAACATAAATACAAGATCGGCATCAAATTTAGACTTTGGAGGAATTTGCTCGATACTTCGAACTTCTGCCCTTAAACCAAGTTTCGTGGCATTTTCCACCCAATCAGGACTAAGGTCAGTTGCAAAAACATCATAACCGTGATCTGCAAATGCTTTTGCCATTTTACCTGTAAAAACTGCTGGAAAATATATCCGTTCTAAACCTTTCCAATTTCGTGGAAATAAATTTCGCAATACAATTTTTTCATAATAACGAAGAGCGTTGCCATCAAAATGAAAACCATCCATTTCTTGTGGTACTCCCCAACTATCGGTTTTTTTCCAAGCACCAGAACTATGAGAATGCGCAAACTCTGCATTAAAATCCAATAACGCAAGTTTTTTACCAAGAACTGCTCTTGGATCTAGTTTATCTTGAGTCATCCGACGCGCTCGATAATTTGGATCATAGCACTTGTTGACTGGTACTACTAACATGTGTTTAACTTTAGATGATAGTGTTTATAATAGTTCCATAATGTTATAATTAATATCACAGAACAAACTAGTTAGAGTGACGTGAGATATAGACGATTATTTTTTACTCAATCTTGCCACTTCTTTGTTATATTCAAAATATGAATAGGCAAAGGAAACAATCGCTGCAGCCAAAACAGGAACAAGCACAAACAACATCGCATATTCAGGCATAACTAAACCTATAACAGAAATAAACGCAGCAATCTTGAACAGTTTTCCCCCTAAAACATGCGTCTTATCCCAAACAACATCACTACTTAATGTCCATGGAGTTCTTATCCCTATAAACCAGTTTCTTTTTGCTTTTTCAAGGAGTATGCCAACATAGAAAAAAAGAAATGCAAATGCAGGTATAAATGCCTGGTTCATATTTATGTCAACGCCAAGATTAACAGCTATTGTCAGTGTATGGAGATAGAACAAAAATGCCAGCAGGACAATAATAAACCAATTATAATATTCACTGAATTTTCTGATATTGTCTTTAAGGGGATCGATTTTTGGAATAAAAACAAAAAATAGATACATGATCAAAGAAATTATTGGCATAAGAAATAGGGCACCTAATTTTGGCATATGCCCATTAACCTCGCCATTATAACCCCAATGAGATGCCATTACATCAGGCATTTGCGAGTATGTGAGTAGACTGATAGCAAAAGAAGCAAATATCAAAACAAATATTAGAATGGTTGATCTTTTCATAATTCTGAGTTACACAAACAACTTTAAAAATTATGCTACTCAAATAAGCACATTGACTAATTGGGTGTAATAACATGGGAAAATTTCCAGAAGCAGATAAAAGGCTATCACAGATATTCATATGCAAAAAATGCAAAACAAGGAATAAGAGAAATAGTGAAAAATGCAGAAAATGCGGATCAAAATATTTGAGACCAAAGAGAAAAGAAATGAGAGCTAAAAAGTAGTTGATAGTAGCCTAATGGTAGTGGATGAATAATCTTCTAACTGCAGGCTAGGGTTTTGGTCATCGGTAGTTGACAATGTTTATAAACCCTTCTCAGCACTATTGGTTAACTTAAAGAGATTATTAGGTTAATACTACTTCGAATTTAGGTGGATTAATGAGCAAAGGTGGAAACGGAGAATTCGCAGGCAGAAATACCAAAAGAAGACGTAAGGTTTACAGATGGCTTTCCAAAAGATGGAAAAGAAGAAAATTAAAACTAAAAGATAGATTTGATCCTCTTGAGGGAGCGCCACAGGCAAAAGCAATAGTCCTTGAAAAGATAGTGCTCGAGCAAAAGCAGCCACACTCAGGACTTATCAAATGTGTCAAATGTCAACTTCTGAAAAATGGTAAGGTTGTCAGTGCATTCGCACCAAGAGACAAGGCTATCACATTCATAGATGAACATGATGAAATAACCATTGCAGGACTAGGAGGATCACAAAGAGGACAGATGGGATCAATTCCAGGTGTCAGATACAAGATAGTTGCTGTTAATGACGCAGACCTACAGATGTTAAGAAAGGGTAGGAAAGAAAAACCTAAGAGATGATCGGCATGACAGACAAACTTTTTGGCAAATACTCACTTGAAAATTTAGAAGTAAGGGATAAAAGCATTGCACAGGCAATTTCACTAAAGCCAATTATTGTACCCCATACATTTGGCAGGTCAAAAAAGAAAAGCCTTGGTAAAACACAGGTAAATATAGTTGAAAGACTTGCGAATAAACTTATGAGAGGCGGTACTGGTGAAAAAACATCCGGAAAGGTAATTAGAACACATGGAAGGATGCAAGGCAAGAAACTCAGAAGTCTTAAGATCGTAGAAAAAGCACTTGAACTGGTTGAAAAAGAAACAAAAGAAAATCCAGTACAGGCATTGATAAAGGCTATTGAAAATTCAGCTCCAAGAGAAGATGTCACGAGAGTATCTCATGGTGGTGTCAGCTACCAGATAGCAGTTGATGTCTCTGCAACAAGAAGACTTGATATGGCTCTGAGAAACATTGCACTGGCTGCTCTGATGGGTGCTTTTAATAAACCAAAATCACTTGCACAAACACTTGCTAGCGAGATTGTCTCAACGGCTAAAGGCGATATACAAACAAGCTATGCCATGAAGAAAAGAGACGAAACCGAACGTATGGCAAGAAGCGCTAGGTAGTAGCTTCTTGACTCTCCAGCAAGCTGAAGATGGCAATAAGCACTCGCTGAAACTCGCTCTTCTTGGCTCCTGAACATAGTTCAAGATGGCAAGAAGCGCAAGATAATTTGTTTTTTGAATTTTATAATTTTTATTCTATTTTTATTAAAAATGTTCTAATCCCAAAATAAAAAAACAGTATTTTTGACCTCGCGATAGCTTTAAAATACTTATATTATAGGCTTACTCCGGTGATTTTAATGGCAAGAAGCCCGATAATGGCGCTTATAATGATGATAATACCTGTTGTAAATATATATTTACTTTACAAATGGTGGGGAGAATACAAGGCAATAAGCAAGGAAAGTTACAATCCAATCGTGAGATTGATCCTGTGTTTTATCCCCATCGTAAACTTATATTTCATATGGAAACTTTTCACAGGTGTTGAAACTGTTGCAAAGAAAAAAGGCAGCAAAGGGTATCCTCTTGGAGCTACCGTACTATACATACTTAGTATGATAACCTGCGGACTTGTGGGGCTTTATATGATTTACAAGACACAGGAACTCCTTAATGAAGCCGGAGCTTAAATATCGCAAATAGAACAAAAATAAAGTTCTATTTTTCTTTATTTTTACAAATTTATTTTTTAGACTTCAAATATTCATATGCCGAATATATGGCTTGAACTCCTTCTGCCGAAGCAATTATCGCCTGTTTAAACCTGCCATCAGTTACATCACCAGCGGCATAAACACCATCAAGATTTGTTTCTGCATTACGATTTACGTTTATCTCGCCTTTTTTACTTAATTCAACGCCAATTTGTTTGGCTAGTCCTGACTGGGGATTATGGCCAATTTCAACAAAAAGCCCATCTAACTTAAACTCATCACCACCATTATATTTACGATCTAAAATAATGTGAGTAAGTCTTTGATCCCCTTTTATCTCGAGAACATTGGCATTGTTTATAATTTCCATTTTTCCTTCGCGAATCTTTTCCTCGACATTGGCAAGAGTTATTGGCTCTGGTCGAATAGTTTCTTTCCTGTAAATCATATAAACTTTTTTCGCCCAGCGAGTTAGTAATATTGCTTCCTTGGCAGCACTATCTGCACCACCGATCACTGCAATAATTTTATCCTTATACGCATAACCATCACAGAGTGCACAATAATGCACGCCCTTGCCTGAAAACTGTTCTTCTCCTGGAACCCCCAATTTTCTCCATTCAGTTCCAGTGGCAATAATAATCGACCTTGATGAAATAGTCTTATCACCTTCTGTTGAAACCTAAAATCCATTGGCCGCTTTTTTGACTTTTGTGACCGTGTCGTCAAGAACATTGACATTTTGATAGCTAGTGGCATGCTTTTCGATATTTCCTGCCAAAGACATACCATCTGTCTTTTCAATACCAGGCCAATTCGCGATGTCATTGGTCTGGATTATGACACCACCACGAACGGAAGTAATAACAAGCGTGTTGAGCTTAAGTCGCCCACCATACATAGCAGCAGAAAAACCGGCAATACCTCCACCGATAATTATTACATCATAGACATCTGATATAAGAGACATAATACACCTCATACAATTAAACATTTAATATAGATAATGATGATAAACCAGATAAATAGTGCTGTAAAGATTAATATTGTTCCCCCAAGCACTACAGAGTAAGTTTATATTACTTTCTTTGCACAGAATAGGGTATACAACGTCTAATTTGAAGATTTGTTAGTACGATTTAGAGGTATCTAGATGGCAAGAAAGGAATTTGTAGTTGAAGAAGTTCAAAAACTGATGGACCATGTTGACCTGATAAGAAATGTTGCTATTGTTGCCCACGTAGATCATGGGAAAACGACATTGACTGATTCGCTCATCGCAAGGGCAGGACTTATATCAAAAGAACTTGCAGGAGAACAGAGATGGACAGATTTCGATGAACAGGAGCAACAGAGAGGAATTACGATTAAATCTGCAAACGTATCACTTGGATTCAGTTTTGAGGGTAAAGATCACCTCATCAATCTTATTGATACACCAGGACACGTGGATTTTGGTTTCCATGTTGTCAGGGCAATGCGTGCCGTTGATGGAATTTGCCTTGTCGTCGATGCTGTCGAAGGCGTAATGCCACAGACAGAAACAAACCTTAGACAAGCGCTTAAAGAAAGAGCAAAACCAATCCTTTTCATTAACAAGATAGACAGACTTATCAATGAACTGAAACTCGATGCAAAGGCAATGCAGGAAAGATTTATCAAAATAATAACACAGGTAAACAAAATCATAGAAACCAGCGCACCAGAAGACAAAAAAGCAGACTGGGTGATAAAAGTAGATAAAGGAAATGTTGCTTTTGGAACTGCGTACAATAAATGGGCAATATCTATAAGCTCGATGAAGAAATTCGACATCTCATTCAAGGACATCTATGATAAGTGTTTTGCAGAAGACCATAAATTCCTCGTTGATAAAAGCCCGCTTGATGATGTACTTCTTGAAATGATGATAAAACATCTTCCAAGCCCAAATCAAGCACAACCTTACAGAATACCAGTATTATGGAAAGAGGGGGATTTGACAACTGAAGCAGGAAAATCAATGCTTGCATGCAACAAGAAAGGAAAGGCAATTGGAGTATGTTTTGGTGTTGTGTATGACGAACATGCTGGGGAAGTTGCAGTCGTAAGATTATTCTCAGGAACTGTTGAGAAGGGAATGCAACTTTATGTTTCCACAAAAAAAGTATATGCAAAGATACAGCAAATCGGCGTATTTATGGGACCTGATAGAGTATCTGCAGACAGAATTATTGCTGGTAACATCGGTGCAGTAGTAGGAATGAAGGATGTTTATGTGGGAGAAACATTATCTGAAGAACCAATGGAAGCGTTTGAACAAATAAAACATTATTCAGAACCAGTCATAACCAAATCAATAGAAGTAAAGGACCAGCGAGACCTACCAAAACTCATTGAAGCTCTTAGGAGTATTTCAAAGGAAGATCCGACAATTAAAATTACATTAGATCAAAAAACAGGAGAACATCTTATAAGCGGAAACGGAGAATTGCACCTCGAGATTATTGAGTACAAAATAAGAATCGAGAAAAAGATACCAATTATTACCTCGCCTCCGATTGTATTGTATCAGGAAACTTTGATAGGAGGCGCAGGGCCGATTGAGGGTAAATCACCAAACAAGCATAACAAACTAAGAGTAACTGTTGAACCACTTGATCCGGCAATTGTGGCTGCAATAGAAAAAGGCGAGATAAAGGAAGGCAGACCAAAAGGAAAAGATGCATACGAAAAACTCGTAGAACTTGGTATGGACAGGGATGATGCAAAGAAGATATATGATATCCATAATGCAAGTATTTTTGTGAATGCAACAAAAGGTATCCAATACCTCAACGAAATAGAAGAACTTATGATACAGGGTTTTGAGGAATGTGTGGATGCTGGACCGCTTGCAAAAGAAAGAATGACTGGAGTTCTGGTCAAACTTGTCGATGCTACGTTGCATGAAGACAATATCCATAGAGGACCTGCACAAATATTGCCAACTATGAAAAGACCGATTTACGCCGCAATGCTTATGGGAGGGGTAAGTCTTATGGAACCAAAACAAAAGGTTAGAATAGATACCCTACAGGAGTATGCTGGAAATGTCATAAACCTGACAAACGGAAGACGTGGGCAACTCGAAAACATGGAACAGGAAGGCGAAAGTGCAACAATCACTACCAAGCTTCCTGTGGCAGAGATGTTTGGTTTTGCAAATGATCTTCGTGGTGTCACCCAAGGAAGGGCTACGTGGTATCAGGAATATGCAGGATATGATGCAATGCCAAGGGAATTAGTGGCAAAGGTGGTAAGGCAAATAAGAGAAAGAAAAGGAGAACAGCCAGAACCACCAACTGCGGCTTTCTTTATGGAATAGATTTTTCTTTTTTTTTATTTTTATAAAGATCGTGCTTTAGCTTGCTTTTGAGCAGCTAAATCAGCTTCTAATCTTAAACCCCATAATTCGTTATGTGAAAGAACTTTATCTGACACACCTATTTTTTGTCCGTTATCAAATGAGCTTGGGTTTTGATGAAAAGTACTAAAGGATTTTCTTCGTGCTTTTGTTGCCATGGTTGATGTTGGCGCATCCAATGCCCTAGTGGAGATTATACCATCTGCCCGAGCCATTTGCGCCTGTCGAAAATGATGTTTTTTAGCTTTACCGTTCAGCCTGTTTCCCATGTTTTTCCACCAATTATAATATGTGTGTTAGTATATATAAATGTATGGAAAACATATAAAAGGCAGTGTAACAAAAGATTATTTACTAAAAAATAGCCCTTGAAGCTTTGAAACATATTTTATTTTTTTGAAGCCAACATTAGAGAGACGACCAGCAACTTCTTTTTCGATATTTCGACCTTTACCTTTACCCACTGAACCAACATAATGGAAGATTTTTGCATTTGACTTGCATACTCGATGTAGTTCTTTGTAAAAATCAGAAGAATAAAGTTGAGGTGCGTGTGAAAATCTTGGAGGGTCATGAATAACAAACGAAAACATCCTCGAATCAAATGTTTTTATCAATTCTGCAACATCGCCGTGGATTGGGAGTATCTTAGTACCATTCTCCCAAAGCCCGTCGCTTAATGGATTCCATTTTGCAAGCGTGAAAACCGCTTCTGCGATCTCACAGGTTAACACTGTACCTATACCAGGGCTTTTTGCAGCCTGAATAGCCGTATAACCAAGACCCATGCAGGTGTCAAGAATAACGTGCTGGCCATTTGAAGGGATCGATAAACCAGCAACTACTTTTTCTGCATATTCCAATGGAGTCTTGAATCCTTTTACCAGCTGCATTCTGAGGCCATCGATCTCAAGAATTGGAATTTCGTTATAAATACGTAGTTTGTAATAATGGTTATCAAAAAGATCCAGACGAATTTCACCGCCATTGTCTATTTGCGCATAAAGAAATTTGCCATCTGTAGTGTATGTTATGGAACCAGTTTTGTCTTTACAGTATATAACTCTCGCTGCTTTTCCGGTTTGCTTTTTTGTGGTTTTTTTGGTCTTCATGATATCACAGCGAACATATTGAATATGTATAAATTGGTAAGATATTACAATTCAATGGTTTCCTGACCCATGAAATCCTGGAGAACCTTAGGAATTACTATGGTTTTTTTATCTTCCTGGAAATTTTCCAATATTGCAATTAATGTTCTTCCTACTGCAAGGCCGCTGCCATTAAGTGTATGCGCGAATTCAGGTTTTCCCTTTTCTGTATCCATATATCTTATGTTGGCGCGCCTTGCCTGGAAATCAGTGCAATTTGAACATGAAGATATTTCACGGTAGGTATTCTGGCTTGGAATCCACACTTCAATGTCATAGGTTTTTGCAGCAGAAAAACCAATGTCACCAGTACATAATTCAATAACACGATATGGTAATTCAAGAATCTTCAATATCTGTTCGGCATCCTTAGTAAGGCTTTCGAGCTCATGGAAGCTGGTCTTCGGGTGTGCGAATTTTACAAGTTCTACTTTATTGAATTGGTGTTGTCGGATAAGCCCACGAATATCTTTTCCATACGCTCCGGCTTCTCTTCTAAAGCACGGTGTAAATGCAACAAATTTCATTGGCAGGTCTTTTTCATTTAGCATTTCATCTGCAAAAAGATTGGTAAGCGGAACTTCGGCAGTCGGTATCAGCCAGAGATCTTCACCCTCACATTTGTACAAATCTTCCTTGAACTTTGGCAACTGACCAGTGCCAGTCATGGTTTTTGTATTGACCAGATATGGTGGTGCGATCTCGAGATAGCCTCTCGATGTTTGCACTGAAAGCATGAAATTAACCAATGCGCGCTCGAGTTTTGCAATATCACCGCGCATGACAGTGAATCTATGGCAAGCAAGTTTTACGCCACGCTCAAAATCGATTCTGTCTGTTTTTTGAGCAAAATCATAATGAGAGATTATGTCATCCTGCTTCTTCCTGGGCTCGCCACATTTCCGTATCTCAGGATTTGCTGTTTCGTTTTCACCAATTGGTACGGTCTGATCAGGTATGTTCGGGATCATGAGAAGCTCTGTTTTGACCTGTTCACTCAGCGTTTCTGTTTCCACAGAAATATCCTTGATACGGGTACTTATCTCCCCCGAACGCCTTATTTCTGAGGTTGCGTCCCCACCTGCTTTCTTTTTGACGTTTATCTGCTCTGCAAGCTTGTTCCGCTCTGACCTAAGTTCGTCTTCCTCTTTCTTAATGGCACGCCATTGCATATCAAGCTCTATGACTTTTAGCAAGGTCGGATGAAAATCCCCATGCGCATTGCGATTTTTCAGTGAATCTCCAACAATTTCAGGAGTATCTCTGATAATGTGTATATCGATCATATATCCTTTCTTCCCCAGAAGGGTTTAAATGATCTGCTCATTCGGCCATCGAACCAACCAGAAGAGCAGAACTTTTGAAATTCTGCATGAAAACTTATTGTTTTGGCCGATAGAATAAAATGTCGAATTTCAAATTGTTTGAGAATTCGCTGGATTGATCAGATTTCCTCAAATCTACCAACAGATACGTTTTCTCTCACTTCTACAGCATTAGAATATAATGACTCAGATTGAGGTTAAGATCATTACTGATGGTTTATTGAAAAAAGTTAAATGCCTAGTAAATGATAGATTGCACTTAGACTAAAACACTCTCAAGCTTGGCAATTGCTTCTTCCAGCTTACCCTGCCGGTTGAAAATAACAACCGCTGGAGCACCAGTAAATGCAGAATATGCAGCCAAATATGATCTGTTCATACTGTCATGCAACGCAACATCATCAGCATCTCTTTTCCTTGTAGGATCATTTGCCCGCCTTGCAGCAACCTCTTCTGGATTTGCAGTAACAAGAACCAATGCATCGACTTTAAGCATTTTTAGATAATTGAAGGGCACTCCAGGAAAAAATCCTTTTGGCGTACTCACAGAACAATGGGTGTCAAGAATGACTTTTCCTTCCATTTTTGAAAGCTTTTGATATACCATCTTTTGTGCTTTTTTCTGCTTTTCAATAGGAAGTTTGCGCATATCATCTCTGTCTTTTACACCGAATTTTTCCTTTTCGATTTCAAGCATAACGTCTCCATAATTGACAATCTTATAATCACTCTTCAGAGAACCCAAAACCGTACTTTTCCCTGCCCCAGGCAAACCCATTACAATTATCATAGTTTCATTCCTCTATTTTTCAATATAATAGTGACTGTTATTTGATTTAGACTTCATAATTTATATTTCAGATTTCCCAAATAAAAACCCGTGACCTGCATCAATGATTTTTACATTAATGAGATCACCAAGTTGTCCTTTAAAATCTTTCACAACAACCTGCATGTAGTTTATATTTCTTCCTGTAAAATCCCCCTGTTTTTCAGTGATTAGTACCTGATATGTTTTGCCGATTGAGCGGCTACATATTTGTACTGACATTTTCCTTACAAACGCCACAAGTTCCAGAGTTCTTGATTTTATTATGTCATTGTGAAGCTGTTTCAGTTCTTTTGCTTTTGTTCCTGGCCTAGGACTGAATTTTGAGATATTAACGACTTCAGGACGAATTGTTTCAAGCAATTTTTTTGTCTGCTCAAAATCGCCATCAGTTTCAGTTGGATAACCAACAATTATATCTGTAGCTATTGAGATGCCATCAATCTCACGCCTCAAGCTGTTTACTATATCAACAAAATATTTTACCGTATGATCACGATTCATATCGTTACACACTTTCTCGCTGCCGGTTTGTACGGGGATATGAATGAATTTGTAAAACTTCGGATGTTTCAAGATCCTTATAATGTCAGGTAGCATATGTTTCAAATGGTTTGGATTAATCATACCAAGCCTAATCATGAATTTTGTATCTT
>JAHJBM010000008.1 GCA_018813505.1 Microcaldota archaeon | reverse complement strand
TGGCCCCCGTACTGAGAATATCAGTAAATTGGATCCGATGTGTTTTGGAATTGACGGAAATTTGTCAATTATTGTCGTAAATCTATTGCCTAAAGATGGCTATTCAAAAGCAAGGGAGTCATATCTCAAACAAAAAGTCTTCAAGAATGACCCAATCAACTACGGGACTTGCATGTGTTGCTCCAAATCAGATGTTCTCGTGGAGGCACCAGAACCAGAAGTTGATTTTAATTCTAAGAAACCGTTTTTTACTCATCCTTCAATGATGCCAGAAGGGCAAAAACCAATCGTGATATGTACAGAATGTGCATTGAAATATGCTGCTTTTTTCAGATTGATGAGGAACTGGAAAATAAAACTATTACCATTATTTGTTGATCCAATACTCCAAACAAAAGAGATCAGACTTTTAAACATTAATGGCTTAAATTCATTTTCACAGGTGTTTAATCAGATCGGTGATGCAACTTCTCTTGAATTTTACTTGGTTTTAGCAAGCTCCGGTGAACTGAAATATTTTGATTATGTGTGCAACTATGATTGGAAAATGGACTGGTCATCTTTTTATAAGTATAATACTCCTCAGAAAAAAATCACTAAGAGGGCATTTGAACGAAAAGTCTGCACTGCTATCGGTCTTAACTCACTCTTATATTTTGAGAGCACAAAGACAGTAAATAAAAGCGTTAAAGTCACCCTCAAAAAATATCTAAGAAATTTATTATCAGAAAAAATCTTCAATTTTGTATATCGGAACAAAAGAGACCTTATATACAGCGATATTTTACAACTTTCAGTAATGCCAATAGAACAACTTGCATACAGTTCTTTGAACGAGTTCAATAAACAAATCAATAAACAAATCAGAGCATGTTTAGAGATATGGTTCAATCATAATAACTTAATTAAAGTAAATCGAGGTGATTTTGTGTCTATTGAAGATTTAAGAAAATCAGAACATATAGATTCGCCAGAAGTTTGGGCATACTATGCAGGTAAAAGTTATCGTTTTTTGGTTTTTAAACGAGCTTCAGGAGAATGCCTTGAGCTTGAAGTCATTATTCGTGCTCATAGTGCTAAAAATGTGAAGGATGCAATAATCAAAAAACTCGAACAACGTAATCATGCTCTTTCGGCTGAAGAACTGAATCAGTTTAAGTTACATATGAACGAGCTATTTGCATTTGATAAGTTTAAGGGGGTAGATTTCAAGGATTTGAAACCATATTTTTATGCAGGATATATAGATGCAATAAAGCTAGAAAGAAAAAATGGAGGAGATTCAAATGAGTGATGAGACTAAATTGTATGAAAATTTTGCCTGTGGAGTGTTTATAGTTCGTGCAGATAATGCCAATTTTAACGCTGATTTTAGTGGAATGCCCCGTGAACTTCCAGATGGCCGAATCTACGCGACTGACAAGGCACTGAAATATTGCATAAGAAAGTATGTTCATGATGTTCTAGGTGAAGATAGTATATTTGCTTGGAGACGATTCGAGATGTCTAAAAAAGGCGGCAAATTAGAACCACGTACTCTCGATACCAATATCGAGTATTTATATGAAAAGAAAAATTCAACAGAAAAAGCTGTAAAAAACATTGAACAGAAAGAGATGGTTGAATTGGCGTTGTCCAAGCTAGATGTTCGTCTCTTTGGTGCAACTCTAGCAGTTGGCGATAAAAACATATCCCTATCAGGCCCATGCCAGATTACATATGGTGTTAATATATTTGAAACTGGTTCGGCATATACGAGTCCTATTTTATCCCCATATAGTAGCGGTGAAGGAAAAGAAAAAAGTACGATCGGTGCCGAATCTAGGGCAACTGAACTCCATTATGTCTATGATTTCAATATCAACCCATTTAATCTAACTAAAGATGAACAACTTAAAATACTTCTGGGCGAAAAAATGAAAGAATACTGTTTGAAATCTGATGATATAACAAAACTCAAGGAAACAATAACTAGGGGAGTAAACTACGTTACTTCAACAACAAAAGCGGGGGCTGTTAGTGAGTTACTCTTATTTGTAGAGTTTAATGGAGAACAGGATAACATTGTTCCTCTCGTTCCGCTCTTAAAAAGTAAGATCAAGATCACTACGAATGGTAATAAACGCAAAATTCATTTGTCAGAAGCTGTTAACTCATTGAGTGTTTATGGCAAGGCAAATTTGGAGGTATATTATGATCCCGAATATACCGAACTTGAATACCCTCAAGAGGTTAAGCCAAAGCTAAAACACATTCTTACACATAAAGATTTGTAAAATGCCTCTAGGTGGACCTTTTGAAGATTTACTCATTCGAACTTTGTGGGGACTTTGCATCATTTCGCAAACCTGATACTAATAGTGTTTATCTCTCTTACAATAATCCACCGCATCCAGCATTATTGGGATTTTTAGGAGCTATTGTTGGCTATACAGGTTATCTACCTAAAAGAAAAAAAGACAATAATGCTCTCCCAATTTTTTATAAAAATCTATCAGATATCTGGCTTTCTTTTTATCCAATTTATGGTGCCCACGCAGTTTTTCAGAAGCATATGATTACCTATAATAACTATCATGGATACGGATCAAACGATGGTTGTTTTCAGATAACAGAACAAATCCTCATTTCACCATGCTGGCGAATCTTTTTATTTGATGAAAATGACAAACATCAGGACCTTATTAATCGGCTCAGAGATAACCTCACAGTCTTTACCCCATATCTCGGTAAAAATGAATTCAGAGCAGAAATTCGTGATTTCAAAGAGTTTAGTGAAGTAACTGAAATCTCAGAAGAGGCAAAGACAAAAAAAGCAATGACGTTTGATTCAGTTGTTTTGCTGAAGAAACAAGAAGAGCATCCAATTAAAAAGAACCTATCAAAAGGCATGAGCTTCGCCGATCTTGACATCTCTTCTTCCCATGTATCAGATGATGGCTATTCGATATTTGAAAATTATCCGTATGCGCTTGATCAATCTCTTCACTATAAACTTTGTCTATCTGTATTTACAAATTGGGAGATCGATCCATCAATACTCAGGAACGGAAGCCGCATATTCAAAATTCGTGATAAGGATGAGGGGC
>JAHJBM010000043.1 GCA_018813505.1 Microcaldota archaeon | reverse complement strand
TCCGTTTATCTTTGCATGTTCAAAAGTTATTCCTGATTCGGTTATTGTAATGTTTTCCTGCTCAGCAATTTGTTCTTCTCTCGAATTGATTATTATAGCATTCTCACGTTCAGCCATTAGTCGTTCGTTACTGTGCATGTCTTGTATTGTACAACTATACTCTCCAGCCACTGATTCATGCTGCATCATACTGTCAATCTCATCACAACCTCCACAGTAAAGTGTACTGCCGACTATTGCAGTAGCAAAGAGTTTGCTCAGCTTTGGAAATGTTCTGCTGAAAAAAGAGGTTTTTTTAGGTTTATCGGAGGTCTCGATCATGCTATGATCAGGTTTTACTCCTGGTTGATCTGCCAATACTCGTCTATTCATAATTAGTCCACCCCCCGAGTGTATACTATTGCCCTGCTTTATATAACTTTCCGCTATTTTCTAGTGAAGATGTACACTTTCATATTATGGTTTCCATCGATTTCTGCGACTGCATGTTCTGGATATCTTGTGAAACCACTCGTAACAAAAAAAGCGTTTAGCTCGCTCGGAGTTATCGGTTCCCCAACTCCGCGTATAAACATCGCAACAGATTGAATCGCATCAGTCTGGGTAACTCCAAACGGATCTTCCTCAATTACAATAACCTTCCCACCATCATCCATTACTTTTTTCACAGAAGTTATCAATCTTATCTTGTCTTCATCTGTTAGCAAATTCAAAGTCTGGGATAAAAGAACTGTCCTGAACTTTCCTTCCCATTCATCTGGAAAACAACAAGCATCATGATTATGAAAAAACACTCTGCCATTTCCCAACTTCTCTTTTGCCTTTGCAAGCATTTTTTCAGAAAGATCGTTTGCACAAATCAGTCCATTTCCGTTATCAAGTTCCATCGCATATCTGATTAGTTCTCCTGTTCCTGCAGTGACATCAAGCAATGGAAATCCAAATCTATGCACCATATGGGCATATCTGAGCACAAATCTCATGGCCTGGTAATGACCTGTTTCAATTCCCATATGCCTGTCATAATTTTCAGCGAATCTGCTATATATCATGGATAAAAAAGCAGCTCGGTCTGGTGCAGACATTAAATTATACGCCCCGCGTATATCTCTCTCCAGTTGGCCTATCTTTTCTAGTTCCTTTTTCAATTCTCTTCCAAGCTGCTCTGTTGCACTAAAAAGATCACTCACAGGACAACCGCTGCCTACCAAGCGTTTAAATTCGATCAATGGTTCAGGAAGAATTAGCCTGGGGTCTGGTTTATGCAATTTTAATTCTCTTTGTATTCTCCTAAATTTCGGATCCCCCATCAGATGCCTTATCTACTTGAATACTTATTAACTTACTCTTCCCATGTTCAGTATTCTCATCCAAATAAGTTTTACTGATTTTCGGTTTTGGTTTTATATAGGTTGGATGGGAATAGATCGAGTCGACTTTTTTAAGTTGACTCGGGATAAAACAAATAACTAGAATTATAAGTACTCACAGACATACAATTCTTTATTTCCAAATCCGCCATTAACCATAAATACGATATTTCTTTCACTAATTTGCACTGCTGACCCGCTTAAATTATAGTTCTCTAGTTGTGTCTCTAGCGAGCCTTCAAAAACAACGCTTGTCTCTCCAGTTGGTATGTCATATGATAATATCTCTTCATTATTAACATCCATGAAAACCACGTGATCTTCATATATATGATAATTTGTCAAACCATTATTCAAAGCCCCAGTGTCTATTTCTATCCGACTAAATATCTCGGTTGTTTGCGGAGTTGTTGGGTCATTAATGTTGACAAGTTGTAGGCTATATCTCGCATCATCGTCTAAACGTTCGTAAGTATAGTAAACAATATTATTTCCATATATGCGTGGTGCATATCCAACACCCCCTAACTCATATGAAATACCTGTACTTATGTCGTACAGTCTAATTGGACCATTTCCTCCAGAACAAAAATCATATGTGTTTGTTTCAGCATAAACCACATAATTGCCATAACTTGACGGGCTTCTACCCTCCTCAATGATGAGAGAAATAGAACCGCTATCGAGATTAGCTAGATATATTTTCCCTCTTTCATCACTACTATGTCCATTTGCTGAGAACACAAAATTATTTCCATATAACGAGTATTCAAAAGCACATGCATCTCCGACATATGGTTCATATAAAATGTTAGAAATACTTCCGTTGTCCAGATCTACAATTCTGTAACGGTTGCCCTCATCTGGACCTTCAATGCAAATTAATCTCCCATCATTCAAAACAGGATCAGAACAAGCCTCAGAAATCTCGTTATAAGTTCCATTTTCAATATCATAAATAGAAGCATTTAAGTTTAATCCATTGAATGCAATTCTTCTTTGATCGAGGCTAAAGCTTAAAAGTTCATCGCTAATGCCAACAGGTGAACATTGTGAACTAGTTACAATTCCTTCTTCTCTTAGTAATGTCTGAATCGTTCTATCTACGTTAATTCGTTTCCATATTTGTCCTTGTACCAACGGATTTGGATCATCATCCAAGATTACATCATCTGCGTTATCTCTGAGGAGCTGGCTTATCTCTAAATAATTTAAATCATGGTTTATTGATCTTATCAGAGCAACTAAACCAGCAACCTGAGGTGCTGCAAAGGATGTTCCACTTGTCAGATGTGGATTTCCATCTGCATCAAAGACAAGAACATCCTGGGCGGGGGCACAAATGCTTCCATCTAAAAGTTGAAAATTTGAGCGACTGAATCTTACTTCTTCATTACCCTCTAATGCAGTGCCACCTATTGGAAGCACACCCAAAACATTTGCCGGATGATGCAAGTTTATGGGCCGATCATCATTGCCTGCAGCCACAACAGTAACAATCCCTTTTTGATTAGCATCCGCCATTGCCAGATAAAAACTATATTCTTCTCTGAAAGGATCAGGAGGGTCAGGGTAACCCATACTGATATTAATGGCTTCGATGTTAAGCTCTTCGGCATTTTCTGCAGCATATACGACTGCGGCAGATATACGAATATCATCACCAATTATCATGGTTCCAAACCGCTCAAGGAGGTATGTGTAAATATCATCAGACTCGGTCTTTAACGGAAGAATAGAAAAAATTCCGCTTTCCTCTGTAGAAGCAACTCCGTTGGTTCTCTCTCCATTATTGTTTGCAGCAGCAAAAGAAGCAACCCATGATCCATGGTCAACGCTTCCAAAAACATCCTGATCCCAATCAGCAAAATCCCAATGATAACTATTATCTACGTAGGGGATCTCTGAGGTTTCTGAGTTAAATCCAACGTCTATTACCGCGATGGTTACC
>JAHJBM010000007.1 GCA_018813505.1 Microcaldota archaeon | reverse complement strand
GCATACAAGAAGATTGCATAAAACTTCTGCGCTTAATGCCTCCCCTTCCTTGAATATCTTATCCTGTCGTGAATATGGGAGGTACGGTGAAATAAGTGTTGTTTTTGCACCTGCTCTTTTCAATGCATCAAGTATCAGGATCAAATGAACTATGGAATTATTCTGTTCCGGGTAAAGACGATGGAATAATTCCACTTCAGTATTTTTGCATTCATTTATGTTTTCAATAAACACATAACTGTCCCCGTCAGGGAATTCTTTTATCTCGATGTTTGGTTCAAACAAGTCTGAGAAATTTGGGCTGATGAGTTTCATAATATCCATTTGGCTGGCAATATTTTAAATCCCGGCAGATCAAAAGTAATTTTAAATATTTATTACGAATAGGGACTATGGCCAAACTACTATTCATTGTTGCGCAAACAGGATTCAAGGATTCAGAATATCTTGTGCCAAGGGAAATCCTGGAAAAGGAAGGCCACAATATCAAGATCGCAAGTATCACAAGAGCAAAGGCAAAGGGTGTGGATGGTCTCGAGATCCAGCCTGACATGTCTGTTCATGAGGCAAATCCTGATTTCTTTGATGCGATAATCGTTATCGGAGGTCCTGGTTCAGTTATGCTTGCTGAAAATGAAGATGTCATTGGTTTGCTGCAAGGTGCAAATAAACACGGAAAAGTCATTGCAGCCATCTGTCTTGCACCAATGGCACTGGCAAATGCTGGTATTTTGACAGGGAAAAAAGCAACAGTATTTCCAAATACCAAAGCTATAATGGCACTGAAAGGTGGTGGGGCGAGATACATGGCCACTCCATTTGAAGTGGATGGAAACATAGTGACTGCAGATTCGCCGCAGAGTGCAGGGGAGTTCGGTACTGCAATAGCGCAACTTTTAAAGAAATAACTACTCGCAATAAGTATCAGTATTTGCAATAAACGCGTATTTGCAATACCTGTTGCATTCACAATAATATATGTTTACATTACATATGATGCGTGTTTACAATATTATATTCACGAAGGTTATACTATGATTACAATAAAACACGAAGGATGCATATTCTGCGTTGGATGTTCATCGGTCTGTCCGGCAAACGCCATTGAGGCGGTGGGTACTAGAATGGAGATCCATCCTGAGAAATGTATCGACTGTGGATTGTGTGTAAAAGCATGCCCTGCGAATGTGATAACTCTCCACAAAGGGATAAAAAATTGCAGGGATTTGCCAAGGGAAGATAAGGATGATAAAAAATAAAAAAAATTAAAAATAATCAAGGTTTTACTATGAAATACGATCACGATGTAATTATAATCGGTGGCGGGCCTTCAGGATCAACGTTTGCAAGGGCAGTGGCAGCAGAAGGTATGGATGTTCTTGTTATAGATAAAAGAAAAGAAATCGGCGTTCCTGTAAGGTGCGGTGAAGGTCTTGGTCAAAGGGAAGTGATTTCCCAGGGTCTTGAAATCCCAAGGCAATGCTATTCAACAGAAATCACGGGTGCGAAAGTAATCGCGCCAAACGGAAAATCGATCGTATGGAAAGATGATAACACCAAAGGATGGGTGCTTGAAAGAAAAATATTCGATAAATGGCTCTGCGAACTTGCTATTGAAAAAGGTGCAAAAGTAAAAACCTATACGCGGGCTCTTGAAGTACTAAAGGATACTCACGGAAAAATCAATGGCGTGAAATTAAGCCACGGAGGACGTGAGCCATACGACATCCATGCCCCTCTCATTATATCTGCGGAAGGTATGGAATCAATGATGGCGAGGCAAATGGGTTTCAAGACTGTCCATTCATTATACGATGTTGATACATGCTACCAATATGAGATGAAGCCATACAATCACGAGAACCTCATTGAACTTTATTTCGGAAACAAAATCGCGCCAAGGGGTTATGTTTGGATATTCCCTAAATGCGATAAAAAAGCTAATGTCGGTATAGGTATCGGAGGCAATCTCATCAACGGTAAGAAAGGCGGCAGTGCATACGGAGCAACCGAAGGTACGATCGATGGTGCGGCGCCAAAGCATCTTCTTGATGAGTTCATAAAAAACAACGAACAGCTGAAGGACGCGAGTACGCTCGTTGATTTTGGTGGAATAATTTCAGTTGGCGCACCTATTGATGAATTTGTAAAAGACAACTGCATGGTTATAGGTACTGCTGCAAAGCAGGTTGATCCAATCCATGGTGGTGGCATTGCTCTTGCAATGGAAAGCGCGATGCTTGCAGCATCTATTGTGCTTGATGCTTACAAAGAAAAGAATTATAGTAAAGAAAAACTTTTCGAATATGATAAACAATGGCGCGCAACTGCTGGAAAGAAAGTTGCAAAGAGATTGATGCTCAGAAAAGTAATGGAAAAAGTCAGTGATGATGATCTTAACCACATATTCAACAGCATTACAGATCATGATCTAGAGCAAACAATGGAAGGCAAGTTTGCTGGTCCAGTTGCAAAGATAATTGCTGGAAGACCACAACTGCTTGGGGTATTGAGTGCATTACTTCCAGGGAAAAAATAATCTCATTTCTATATCATGAAGAGAAAAAATAGGAAAGAAATGAAGAAAAGAAAAATCAATACAATTTCAATTATCTTGCTTCATTATTCATTATCTCCAAATTCTATATTTCTTGTTGGTCCTGCCGGAACTGGGAGGTTTGAAGTAAGTACTATTCTGCCTGTGGGTTCAGGTCTCATTCGTCCCTGTTCTTCAGTTGCTGTTACTGGCATAGCATTTCTTCCGCTTCCCATCGCTTCGTTTATTGATCTGACAAATAACGCAGCCAAATCTGGATCATAATTGCGTAGAAAACTTGCGCCAACCGATGCAGTTCTTATTGTTGGGTCTGTAGCCAGCTGGACTGCCGCATTAACAAATACTGTCCTCAAATTAACTAAATGTTGTTCTAATGCATGTTCAAAAGCAGCCGCAACCTGGTTTTGCGTGATCATTCTGTTTCCTCTCAATAACCAAGAAGTATTATCTCCTAAAAAACCACACATCCAAACAAGAGGATTATCTGATCCAGCTTCACGCAGTCTTGTCAAACCACCATCTATATCTCCGTCTGCGGTGCGTGCTGCCTCTGTCAGTTCATCCAAATTAGCCTGCGTTACTGTTGCATTGAAATATTCACTTCTAAACTGTGCCATGGCATGATCAAAAACCTGAGTTGCCCTATCTCTTGCGGCAGTTTCTCCCAATAACGGAACTGTAGTTTGTGCGTCTTCCTTTCTTCCTGCGTTTTTTTCCATAAATGCCATATATATCATCTCATACGCAAATAATAAAAATCCCTCTATCTCTCCTCCCATCTTCGTGGATTTGAAAGATCTAATCTGGCAGGTTTATCATTTGCATCAAATCTCAATATCTGCCCATCGACAGTTAGTTCTGTTATATCTCCAGCACCGACTCCAACTGGGAATGCGAGTCTGTAGGAGTTTGCAAGTCCAACAAGTCCAAGCTGGCCAGACAACAGCCCTTCAGGTCCAATGGTAACAATAAAACTGTGTTCAGTAAGGATTACTGAAAACGCACCAGAGCAATGCAGGCTTATCGCTTGTTCAGCTCTGGTATCAAGTATGATGGATGCTTTTAGTGAGTTATTAGAACAACTGAGTGTATCTCCATCAAGCACGCATGAAGTTTCCCCGCGTTCTGCTCTAAGGCCCGAAGTTGTGAAGCCTTTGGGTCGTCTGGAGTAAGCAGTTTGAAGATAAGTTGAAGTTAATGGTGGACAGGAAGGAAAAACCGATGCAGGAACAGATGCGGAAATCATTAAAATTGCACAAAAAGCAGTTATTCTTGATCTAAAATACCCTTTATTTAGTTTGAATTTTCCTTTGGCGCGTGGTCTAGTTAGTTGTTCGGAATTTATATCTCTATGAACCAGTTCACACCCTTTCACAAAACCACTATTTACTTTCAATTAAAACATTTTATAAATGGCAACGTTATGCAAAATCCTGATATCTAGAGTATCTATGATCATTTAAAATTCGGCGCGGATACTTTGTTTCCTCGCGCGGTGGCCGAACGAACAAATCATTTGCGATTCTTATTACCTCGAACTTTTTTTACTGATCTGATTTTAGATACTCTCTTGCGATGTGGTTTACTTTCCATTACAATTCGTGTATTTCTTTGCATTCTCTTTGTTCTTACTGGCGTATATGTGAGTATGTTCGATATTACAGAACTAATCGGATCAATACCGATAATCAATAGTATAAATTCTTCACCTTTCTTTTTATCGATTTTGAAAAGTTCATCGAGATGCATTTCTGTTTTTTTACGGTTGCCACTTGCAGCTGCAAGCATAAATCGCAGACCTGCAACCTCTGGATCATTTGTTTTTCCAAATTCTTCGAGGAATCCGTATCCTTCCTCGAATCTGCCAAGTTTATAGCATGCTGCAGCTGTCAAAATTACACACGATTCCCTGTCTTTTCCTGAAGCATATTCACAAGCTCTGCCTGCAGCAGAAAGCATCTCATCATATTCTACATTCCAGAAAGCGCATTTAGCAAGTATAAAATAAGATATTATGTCAGGATAGCGTGATACAAATTGTTTTGCCAGATCATATGCCTGTTTATAGTTCTTTGAATCGAGGAATAAAGTTATTTGTTTTATAAATGCCTCTTTTTTCTCTATAATCGCCATCACATACCAGCAGATTAATTTTGGTGCAGGTGGTATTTATAAAAGCTAGCATTTAATATCTAAACATGAATTGCAATAAAAGACAACCGTTCAGGCGATTTTTAGCGTTAGGTTGCATAACTATTGCACTCGCTACAGGTTCTCATAATTTCAAAAATATGCCTCCATCTATAGACAATTCAACAGTTCGGGTTAGGATTCAATCCTTAGATGCTGCTGAAGAAATCATTAATTGTGCGAATGCAGATGATCTTCAAAGGCATCTCCCAGTATTTTCTACCCGCCTTCATAGTATAGCCAGTGCCAATGATATTAACGGGCTAATGAAACTACGTAAAAAGATCGATCGGCCCATGCTTGATATCATGAATACAACACGGGTTGAAAAGGGAATGCCAATGGCAGATGATTTTGTTTTCCTTACTGAAATGTTTCATAGTACTGAATCACACGATGAGAAATTGGCAATTATTTTTCTTGCACTTCCAAGACTTTATCATAGAGCACTAGTTCTTTTTGATCTGGAGTCTGCAAGTTCACTTACCCGTAACATGGTCAGCAGTGAAGGGGCGTTTCTGGATATGCTTGATGATTCTTCAGACGCGTTCAAAAGGATTGGAGCAATACTATCTAGATATTGGTATACAGTTGATCGTTCTTTTCCAACAGAAGACGATCAAATGCAATTTTTCACGGAATTTGTTCAGTCATATGGGTGCCATTCTCTCAATTGCCCTTCTGATCGGGCTATCGCCCGCTAGCAATATATGGTTTAAATGTCTAGGTTGAAAACTGTCTGATGGTTGAAATACTTCTAACATTACATTAAGTATTGCTATACGTCTACGGTCCCCCATCGCCGCTAATCGGCTGTCTTCGATACTTTGACGTGAGAATCTACCTACCAATACATGATAAATTTGTATAAGGAATTCCCCCTGAAGTTGTTGGGCAGTACGGTCTGAAGATGCGAACATGCTATCTAATGTGGGGTGTGTTGTTGTAAACTCAAGATTAGCATTAGTTCTAAGGGTTTCAAGCACTCTATATCTGTCGATCCCAAGCATTGAATACAGTTCAGTGGAAGCTGCTGCTGGGCTTGTTGACTCATCACCGTAGCGTCGTGCGGATGAAATAGCATAACCTGGTGCAGCAAATGCTTGCATACTTGTAAATCCTCGTAGAATATTGAACTGCACCAGCGGAGTTTGCAATGCGATAAAATCCCTGTTTTCCATAATAAATCTTGACATAAATCCAAGTGCCGTAGCTGCAACTGAAGGTTCTATGGTTGTTGTAGTGCGCGTGGCTACTGCAGGTATATATAACCATATTCTGGAGCGTCGTATTAGTTCTTCTCCTGATGCCGTTCCATCCATCAAATCAGTAAGTTGTATTGCAGTATTAAGAAAAGAGCCCATGGGAAATGCAGAAAGCTGTGATTCCGATGAAGTGGTTTCTTCAAGGGATCTCAGAGCAAGGGCACCAAAAGAGGTTGCCAATGCATGATCGGAATCTCTGAAAAGAACTGCAGCAGTTGCTGCAAGACGGAATCGCTCCATAGGATTTTCCATTTGCCGCATTCTGTTGATTCCCATACGTCTCAGGAAGTCCATACGCCTAGTTTCATCGATGTTCATGAGAAAATATGAAATAAAAAGCGGTGGCATTGTTGCGATTGCAGCAACACTGTTATCATCAGGAGTAATAGTACTATCCATTAGTCTATCCTGAAGCCTTGCAGCACTGATAAGAGAACCGTCTATTGGAAATTCGCTGCCAAGCATATATTGAATTTGTTGTACTCCCCTCACGGTTTCTACCATATTTCTGGCCGGGTTAAATGTGAGATTATCTGAGTGCCATGCCAGAAACTCATTCGTACTATCAAAGAAAAATGTTCTACTACCAACACCAACGCGTAAAATTGTGTGGCCTGTATCATCCCATATGTCATTTCCACGAGTGTATGATGCCACCTGTAGTGCAGACACATCAATATTATCCATGTGCACATAACGTGCAGCCTGCATTATAACAAGTCCTAATGCAATGGTTCCTGAAAAACAATTTATCTGGTGGTGTTCGACTATATCTGTCGGATCAGATGCTGCGAGGCTGTATAAGTGGCCAAGAAGATTCCTCGATCCAGATCCATCGTTTCTTACCCTGAACAGTTCGGCAATCTGGGATATTATTTCTATGAAACGTGTAGTGCGTTCAGCAACTGGTAATCTTCTACACTCATCCAATGCCTGTCCTATAGTGGGCGCAATATTCACCCAAAGCGGGTCTGTAGATGTTTGTTCCCGCTGTGGCAATTGTACATTATCAAGATCAAGACCATCCCAAAGCCGTCTTGTTTCTATTCTGGTGGCAACAATATTTGCAAGTCTTGGATTATTCTGACGTAAATATCCTAAGATGGCATCTTCCATCAGTTCAAGCCTGCGTTGATCACGTTCTTCTGAAATAGCTGGGGTAATTCCTTCTGCAATTACGGAAAGGCCCGGACTAATTCCTGATGCAATGTCTGTTGTGATATCTCTAGTAAGGTTGATGCCATAATGGGTGCTAAGAATAAGAAGTTGGGTATCAAGATTAAGTTCACTTTCATTAGAAACTTGTCGTCTGGTAGCCGTTGGTATAGTTGCCATAATTATGTTAAGACAACCCAATATTAAAGTTTATTTCTTTTTGCCACATATGTTATTTTTCTCTCCACTAAATAAAAACCCTTCCTGCAAAATCAATTTTATGTCCGAATTTTCAGAAGAAGAAAAGATGATGCTCACACCATTCGTATCAAATCTCGACAAACATGTATTCGTACTAAAGAATCTCCCTGAAGTTGTGAAAGGCGCATTATTCTCAAGATACAGTCGAAGTTCGAAAAGCCTGCGCCGTGTTCTTCTTGATGAGTTTATGAAATCTGAAGAATCAGGAATAATTAGCCTCTTCTCCGTTACTCCAAAAGATTCAGAATTAATCCACACGCAAAAAGCAGAAGAATTCTATGATCGTGTTCTTGTTGGTTATGGTGATGATTCAGTTGCAGAGCTTGCTGGTGCACACATTGCTTTAGAAGATATTTCGATAATTGCAACAAAAATAGTTGAAGATGCGCGGATCGGTATTTCTCCTCTCGAAAAATCAACCCGATATGTTTATTTTGATAAAAAGCGCGATGGCAAGTGGCTATACAAAAGAGAAAAGACATTGGTGGGATCTGAATTCGCAGAACTTTATGAACAAACATGCGACTTGTGCTTCCAAACTTATGCTGATCTTGTTCCAAAAATATCAAAACTGATAATAGAAAAAGAACCAAAGGACGAAAACACGAGTGATCGTGCATACAATTCCGCAATCAGGGCAAAAACATGCGACATATTACGCGGTCTTCTACCTGCATCAACGTTGACAAATATGGGTATGTTTGGAAATGGCAGGGCATACGAATATTTGCTTACAAAAATGTACTCTGATGATCTTGCGGAAATAAGTGGGCTTGCAGAAATGATGGAAACAGAACTCAGAACTGCTATTCCTGCATTTGTAAAACGTGCCAATAACAAGCACGGTATTGCAATGCAAAATCATTACAAAAAAATCAGAAGCGATGTGGCAGAACTCGCTTCCAAATATGACAAACCCAACGGGCAAGAAGAAATCGTTCTAGTCGATTATGATAAAGATGCAGAGGACATGCTCATTACAGCTGCCTTATATCCTCTTCTCAACAGACCGATGAAAGATATATTTGAAATCGCAAAAGTCATGGGTGATGAGGAAAAGCAAACAGTAATCTCATCTTACATTAGCGAAAGAGAAAACAGACGGCAAAAACCCGGAAGAGCATTTGAACATTGTACATATACATTCGAACTTTGTTCAAACTACGGCGGATATCGTGACATGCACAGGCACAGAGTACTAACCCAACAGCGTCAGCTTCTTACTCCCTATCATGGATACAAATTACCAAAAGAAATAGTTGAAGCAGGATATGAAAAAGAATTCGCGCGTGCTATGAACAGTGCAAAAGACGCATATTTGCAGATCGCAAAGAAATACAAAAAACAAGCACAATATGTTATTCCTCTTGCATACAACATAAGATGGTATATGCGTTTCAGTCTTAGAGAAGCATACCATATGCTTGAACTAAGAAGTGCAAGGCAAGGTCATGTTGATTACAGGCGTTTGGCCCAGGGCATGTTCAAAGAAATCGAGCGCGTTCATCCACAGTTTGCAAAAGGAATGAAATTCATGGATATGGAAGAACATTCAATGGAACGGCTTGAGGCAGAGCAGCGCATAGATAAAAAAATGGATGAGATAAAGAAAAAATACGGGGAAAAATAAACGAATATCTAGGTTATTGTAATTTGTCTTAATATTGTTCTATTTCATCTCTGAGCTTTCTAACCTCAATTGACAATTCAATAAAAAGTTCTGCAAGCATATTCCTTTTTTTCGGTTCTGTAGGGGTTTCTTCATGTATTTTTCTTTCTGGCATTCTAGGTTCTACCATCAAGAGTGCATTTCTTGCGATGCCTGTTGCACCCGTCATAGTACTTTCAGTATGTGCATTGCCAGAGCCCCTGTTCTGCAATCCGGTAGCTCCATATCCAGTCAAGCAACCTGCCATTGCCAACCCAACTGCTACTCGAGCTAATCTTTTTGACATCATAAATATTCAACCTTATATTATATTTTTTGCATAAGATTATCTATAAACATATCTTTCCAAGAAAAGACACTATGTTTACAGCTTTGAACCTTGAACTTGACTTCGCCACTTAACTTCTTCAGGTATTTCATTGCTTCTATTGAGGATTCTTATCTGACACAGTCTTCAGTACTTCTATATGCTGTGTCGGCAGTACATGTTTTCTCAGGCGTATTCTCAACCAAATAAGTCTTTCAGATTTTTGTTTTTTGAGTTTATCTCAGTGGTTGAGAATAGATCGATC
>JAHJBM010000042.1 GCA_018813505.1 Microcaldota archaeon | reverse complement strand
TCAGAATCATTTCATAAGAGGATACCCTATATTAAGGGAAGTTAGCAGAGGATTAGTTTCCCAGGCCGAACATACCATATTGATTACTGCTGATGGATGCGAAGTCTTGACAAGATAAAGCAAATAGTAATAAAAGAAAAGATTGGTGAATATGACCAATAGTTAAATATTTACATTGTAAAACAGTAAACGAGCATGTAGAAAACATAGATGGCCGGCATAGCATAGGTATAATTGATGACTATGCCTCCTAAGAAGACAGCAGGAAGAGCGATGTAAAACACAAGAAAGAGAAGAGGGTAAGTAACACACAACGGGCTCGTGTGGCAACCTGGATAACCGACAGGGCTTCGAATGCCCTTTCCAAATGCGGAAGATACCCTGGTATACGGGTTCAAATTGTGTTTCCAGTTCCCAGTTTAGGGTTTTGAGTAATAACAGGACTCAAGACCGAAGACAGGAGACTGAAAACACATGACTTTCCCGTCGAGCCCGATTTTGTATTTGTTTACAGTTTCGAGTCTTGAATTTAGCCTCCGATTGAAGCATCAGCTTCAATGGACCATAAATCGAATCATCGATTTATAGGTCAGACAAAATGGGGCGAATTGAAATTCGAAGAATTTCAATCTGAGCCCGAATTTTCTTTTTCTGGTTGCCGATTTATAGTATTCAGGTTTGTCGCGTGAAAAATTGAGCGAATTGAAATCTGAAAGATGTTAATCTGTATCAGGATTCACATTGACGCATATATTACATCCAACTTTTTTTGAATCTGATCAAAAAGCCAACGTGGAGTTACTATAACTAATCCCATATGCAACGCATTTGAATCAGTATTAGATGGATTAAAATTAAGAAGGACATGGCGCCAATCATTATCTGTATACTCACCATCCCAACCAGTGTCGTCACGAAAAGCAAGCGTCACTATTTTGTCTTCTCTCCATAAAAATCTTGCATTGGGATCATCTGGATCGACTTCATTTCCATGTGGAAGATCATGTTTCTGATCTCCAAGATACCATCCCTGTTCTGAAGTTGGGAATTCATCAATTACATCGATTCTCGATGCTTTGACGATTCTATCAGTACCAGATTCAATAAGTTTGAAGTTTGGATGATCTACAGCTAAGAGAACATCTTTTCTGCCGACGTGCTTTCTTGGAACAGGGAAAACAAAATTCACACTCCCATTATGAAATTCGATCGTATCTCCGAGTGCCTTACCTGGCTTATCATAGGCAACCATCGTACCAGACCAGCATGACAACGCAGAGCTTATAGCTAACCGATCCTGCGGATTTCCAAGTGCTTTACTCAGTCTTTTATTCGAAGCTATGATAAACCGAGAGGCATCAGCACCTCTCAATGCCTCTTCAATCGGAAGTGGTGCGCCATGTAATATAAATGGACTTACCTTTGAACCATGTATTCTCCTCCCCGTTTTCTGAATCTTTTGATTATTTTTAATCGACATAAATATACACCATTGTTAACGTTTGTTAGTTTATATAGTAAGGATATGCTTAAATATATATCTATTAACACATCGATAATAACGCGAGTGTAAAACGACGATTAGACAACAACATTCGGAATTCCACCGCGCTCCATAATCTTGCCATTGAGATGATGCATAACACCTAACGCGATATTCTGGGCCATTGCTTCTGCACCATTTGGATTTGTAAGCATTGTAACTCCGCCAGCACCGCCTGCAGTCAAACCAACAACTTCTGAGATAAACCTCGGAGCGATATCGCCATCTTGGCCCATCATAGGATTTCCTTCATTTCCATATTCATACGGCCAAAGATAATGAGCTTGCGCAAGCTCGTCAGCTATTCCTTCAAGATGTTGATCGATTCTTTCTCCAGTCATTGCTCGCCCTTATCTGCTCATCCCCCATACATATCATTTGTTCACTCGGCCACCGCGCCCTAAAGGGTTGTCCTTCGGACAACATCGTGCAGCGGCACGATGCGCGGTTTGTTGGCCGAGGAACAAAAGTTTTGAAAATGTCCCTTGCTTCAACCTAAAGGAAGAAGTTTACGGGGACATTTTCAAATCACAAAACAACATATCAATGTTCGCAAATATGAATTAGAAGCTTAAATTTAAAAACATAACACCTCAGAATAAAATTATGGAAGAAAAATCAGCATTTGTAAAATTGTTTGGCGATTATCCAATGGTAAGGGTAATCGATTTTCTAATAACGTTTAGAGAATTTGATTACCCCCTCACAGAAATAGCAGAAAATTCAAATGTCGCGTGGAGTACAATACATACGTTTTTTCCAAAGTTTGTTGAATTAAAGATAGTGAAAAAAACAAGACAAATTGGAAGGGCAAAATTATACAAATTAAATATTGAAAATCCAATAGTAAGAGAACTAATCATCCTTGATAATAAATTAACCCATGAACTTGCGAAACATCTTATAGACGTAAAAGAAAAAAGTACGACTTTGTTAGGTTAAAGGAAAAAGAAAAAATTATTTGAGAGTTTTCTGATAATTAGGTATTC
>JAHJBM010000041.1 GCA_018813505.1 Microcaldota archaeon | reverse complement strand
TGAATGGAACCTTAGTCAAAGTTCAGGAAGAGAGATACAAAATAATATTTTACAACTTCTTGAAATGTTGCTAGCTGCACTCAGAATTGCAATTGAAGCATATCGAAGACTTCAGGATGATGAGAACGAATCAAGACTCAGGGATGCACAAAGAAAACTTGCAAATCTTGTCGGAGATAGGCATGCAGAGGAGGCATCACGAATGCTCCAAAGCCAGGACGACCAGGTCACGAATTTCGTAACAGAAATATTAAGAAAACAGATTAACGCATCGAGAAACCTGCATACAGGGCAACTTGATAGTGTCAGTCCAAGGATGAATGAATGATTCATCCTGTTTGGAAATCCAGCAGGATTTACAACAGAAGGATGAACGAATAGTTCATCCTAAAACGGTGATACATTGGATAAAACCCCAGCAGAACAGTTTCAAAACGCAATTATGTCTACAGTATGCCGCTGGCGCGGAGACAAAAAAGCAAAACCGGAAACATGGTTTAGCCCTCTCACCAGAAAAGTTCTTATTGATAAATTTGGATACAATGCCTTTATTCTCTACGCTCTTTTGGATCAGAAAAAAACAACTCCAGAAATCTACAACCTGATGGGGAGTAAAAATAAACTTGATAGCCCCCTGGCCAGAATCTTAATGTTCCTACGCAATTGCAGTATGATGGAATCAGAGATGATTATCGATAAAAAAATTTGCGTGAAACAGAAGGCACTTGCTAGGCGTTATGGTGAAGAAGGTCTGCTCGTATATGCTTTGTGTGATGGAAATGACTACGAAGATGATAAATACGCGGCAAAAAATATAATGAAGGCAACAGGCCTTAGTGAGGCCAGACTCTCTGAGATTGTAGGTTACCTTGAAGAACATGGCATGCTTCAGCCAGGCAAGCTTGAGAATGTTAAAACTGAAATGGAAATAAAAAAACAACTTGGCTCTGATGCAGTGAAAATATATCGCTCATTTACTTTTCTGACAACAGCAGAGGAACTAGCAGGCAAACATATTGTCGAACAGAAAGAACTTATAAGAATTCTTGATTCATTTTACGCAAACGGTTTCATAGTAAAAAACCAACAATATTTTAAGAGAATAGACGAATTTCTGGGATGGAATCCAACGGCAAGATTAGTAAAACGTAAATTTGGCATCAACGGAGTGCAGGCATACGCTCTGATATATGATGGCATTCCGCTAGCCAATATAAGGACTTTAACTATAAGTTCCAATCTTGAGGAAATATTGAACTTCTTAATTGATCAAAGAATCATTGTGAGAGAGATGATTGAAGGAAAAGAATTGTTGTTTTTTGCAGAAGGTGATGCCCCCCATGATAGGGATGTTCCTGTGACGGCGGGGTTTTATACAGACCATGAGACATGTTCAAACATCCACTTTCGAAAAGGTTTATGCTATTATAAACTAAAGAGGTACAAGGAAGCAGTCGAGGAATATACAAAGGCAATTGCAAAAGAAAACAAACCCATATATCATCTCAATTGTGGTGCGGCATACTTCCGCCTTCTAAACCCAAAGGAAGCTATTGTTGAGTTTACTAAGGCCTTTGAATTAGATAAAAAAGATTTCAGTGGGTTCTACAACCGTGGTCTTGCTCATCTAAATACAGAAGAATTTGGGAAGGCTGTTGAAGATCTCACTTGCGCCATAGAAATCAAACCAGACAGCGGTGCTGCATACTATCTTCGAGGTCTTGCACATGAATATGCAGGGCAGCTTGCAAAAGCCGTAATGGATTTGGAAAAAGCAGATTCGATTTTTTGCTTTTCCAATGACGCCAAGGCTCATCTGGATTCAATAAGATATATGTTATTTGCAACAAGGATAACAACGGATGTGAACGGACAAAAACCAGTTGAGACTGGGATCGTTCGTTCCCATCTCAGGCTTTCCGACGTTGGTGGACTGGAAAACCTAAAACAAGGAAAAATAAGGGAGATTTTATCTCTTCTAAAATCCCCTGAAGCGGCTAAAGAATATGGAATTGAATTTGGCGGTGGAATTCTTTTCTTCGGACCTCCTGGGTGTGGAAAAAGCTTTGTAACTGAAGCGGTTGCCGGGGAAGCAAATGTAACTTTTCTGAAAGCAAGCATAGCAGACACCCTTAACATGTACGTCGGAAACAGTGAGAAGAATATTAGGCAGATATTCGAAGCAGCAAGAAAAAAACAGCCGGCAATAATATTCTTCGATGAGATAGAAGCATTGGGTGCAAGCAGGGAGGGAGCGCACACCAATTGGGAAAGAATACTTGTAAATCAATTTCTTACCGAGATGGATCAAATAGAAAAGAAAGGCGAAAGGATACTTGTTATTGGTGCTACGAATTCGCCGTGGCATATTGACCATGCCTTAAAGCGGAGTGGAAGATTCAGTGAGACGATCTTTATCGGTCCGCCAGACAAGGAAGAAAGAGCTGAGATATTCAGGGTACATTGTAGAAAGATCGCATTACTGGATAAAATTGATTATAAGAAGCTTGCAGAACTGAGTGATGGGTTTTCTGGTGCAGACATCCAAACGATCTGCAAAGAGACGTCTAAGTGTGTTTGGTTAGAAGGTAGGAAAAGAAAGATCAAAACTGCCGATTTCATCCAGATAATTAAAAATTGCAAAGGGAGATTCAACACGCTCCAGGAATGGTTTGAAATCGCTAAAAAGAACGGAATGCAGGTAACTCAACTAGAAGAACCAAAACCTGCGAAAACAGATAATAAAAGTATGTTTGGGTAAATAGATTGAACGCACATTAGAGTATGTAGGAAGCGCAAAACTACTCCAAGTAGTAGTCGAACATTAAGAGAATTGATATGCGCTATAAACGCCAAAAACAGCGGTTATACGTGAAGCTAGGATAGAAGCCAGTAACGAATATCGTTATAGGGGAAATATTCCTGTAAAACGGGTGAACAACATGAAACTTGGAATTGTAATTTCTACCGAAGATATCGAAGCAATCTGGAATGCATTAAGGCTTGCAAACTTCTCAAAAAAAGAAGGTGACGAAGTAACAGTTTTCCTCGTAGGAAAGGCAGTTGACTATGAAGAAAAAAATACTGAGCACTTTCCTGTAAAAAACGAGGCCGAACGATTCGCCTCTGTAGGAGGAGTTATTCTTGCGTGTGGTGCCTGCCTAAAACTGAG
>JAHJBM010000040.1 GCA_018813505.1 Microcaldota archaeon | reverse complement strand
TTGCTTATCAGGTTATAGCAGATAAGTATTATGATCAAATCAGCAGCGGTTACGAATATCGCGGGCAAAACATCGTATCTGAGTCCTGAAACAAACGGCAATGCAGTAAGAGGTATGAAAAGCAGGTAGAATACTATCGCGATCTTTACTGATGCACATTTTCCGATTAACACTGGCAAGGTTTTGGATTTTCTTGCCTTGATGTCCCCTTCCATATCCTGAACAGATTTGATTATCTCCCGTGCCAGTCCTGCCAGGAAACCCAGCAATGCAAGTATCAAAGCGAGTGGTGAGAGTAATTGCGAAACCACAAAATTCCCGAATATGAATGGTATGGCCATAGTTGTTGCAATGTAAACATTTCCCATAAGTGGCAAGTCCTTTAATTTCCAGTTGTATGCGATTGCAAGCATATTGAATATGATCGCAATGGCAAATGCAAATACGTTTATGAAATATGAAAGTGCTATTGATATTATAATAGAGCAAATCGCGAAATAAAATGCGAATCGCGGACTAATGGTTCCTCTAACCAATGGTCTGTCTGTTTTTTTGTTTAATCTGTCTGTTTCTATATCAAGGTAATCATTGAGTGCAAAAGACCCCATCTCACTGAACATTGGCACAAGCAAAGAAAGTATTATGATTAGCGTGATCTGAGGAAAAGATCCAAGAACTACTGTTTCTGCTATAAGCACTGCGAATGCCAACATTATCGCGTGCTCGAACCTTGTCAGCTTTATCAGTTCCTTGATCATAAAATGATCTAGTTATATATCTATATTAATACTACCTCTGTTCTTTCTTTATTATTATCAAATGTGTATTTACAATCAAATTCGCCTATTTTAGTGTCATTTTGCATATCTTTTTAAACCGTTTGTTGTAAATTTACACCAAGAGGGGGTATGATGAGTGAAGGATTTGACAAAACGGATCGGAAGATTATCAGCCAGTTGATTGAGAACTCAAAGATGATGTCTAAAGAGCTTTCAAAAAAACTCAAGATACATCCAAATACTCTTTTACAGAGACTGAAAAAGCTGCGTGAACATGGTGCCATAATCAAGTATGGTGCTGTCGTCGATTTTGACAAGCTTGAGCCAGGATTTCAGGCACTTATATTTCTTAATATCGAAATGATACCTGATTGGGAAGTGCATTTAAGGCCGATTTCACGATTTCCCGAGGTTGTTTCTTTTATCCTTATAACCGGAGCGTATGATGCCGTTGTTATTGCCCGGGTAAAACATGAGAAAAATCTTGCATCTTTGCTCAGGCGGTTCCAGGCAAACAAGGTTGTTACAAAAACCACTACACACCTGATTTTGGATCGGTATAAACATTCGCATGAGTATAATCCGTTTGAGGCTGAGTTTAAGTTTTAATAAAATTTATTCAATATATCTTGGGGATCGAATGAGAATAAGAACAAAAGCTCTATTGTTTTCCAGCGTTCTGGCTGCTGCATCAGTAGGGACACTGATGTATGGAAACCACCGATTCAATTCATCACGATATCAGCCACAATGTGAGCATCTTCCAGATGAATGCATCTATGGAAGGCAGAAAATGCAGCTTGTGAATTATACCTGGGAAAAAGAAGGCTTTCTTGAAAGAGCTTCAGAAACAAGAAAACTGTCTCTATGCTCTTCAGGAGGTTGCACAAATTTTTCTGTTGATTACTATAAAAACAGAAGCGTGATCTAGGTATCTAATGAAGGACATCATTGCTATACTAAACCTGGTCAAGGACAATTAGTAATGTCTTCTGTTTTTGGAGATCCGGTTCTTTCGGTAAGGGGATGTGAATACGGTATTTTTGATCGACAAACCTATGAAATTCCCCTGCTTGGCCTGAGGGATATATTTGATCCACTGGAACCTATAACGATCACTTATTCGCCACTACCTGAAAAAGGGGTTCCGCAACGATGCCAGGATTATTATGCCTATCTGGAAAAACGGGCGCAGCAAAGAAGAGCGGAGCAAGAGCAACAAAAGGTAGAGATAAAAATCAAAAGAAGAAAGACAATGCCGCAGAAAAGGCAAAAACAGGCAAAGCAGATAAAACAGGAACCGCCACCTTTTTCCTCTTCAGAGGAATCATTCTGCTATCTAGAGAAACGGCTTAGGGATGCAGAACCACAAACAGAAGATGAAAAATTCAAACTGAGACTTGCACGATTCATACTATTACAAAAAGCAGATGAATTCGGAATCTGGTCTGATGAATTTGATAAAGCGTGGCCAAATGCCTCTTTCATACTTAATGAAATAGACGAAAACAGGACTCGAGATCAAGCCACGGTCACACAACCAGAACAGCCGTTCTGGAGAGGTTGGGACTGGCTGTTTGGTGCCGGTCTTTTTAGCCCGCTGTTCGTATGTTTTATAGGCCTTACAAGAAAAATCTGGAAAAAGACGAAACAATGGAGGATTGAACACATGGAAGAAAAAGAAGCTGAAAAGAATCGAAAATTGGTTGAGTTAAGAAAAATCTATTATGACAAAATGGAAGAGTTATACCCAAGACTGGAAAAAGCACAGACCTTGGAGGAATGTTATGAAATACGGAGAGAGTATGGCAGACTAATCCATAAAACAAGTGATGAGGTGATAAGAAAATTGGATGAAAAGTGGGCAAAGGAACTAAGAATGGAGTCTGCATGGTTCCTAAATACACTTGATGCAACAATAGAGTACCTTGGCGGTATCAAAGCAATACATAGAAGGGCTTAGTGGATTACATGCCAGTAGCTACTCTTGCACTTAGATATATTCCAACATTTCAGAGTACGCCAGCTACGGCTTTTCTTGGTAGAGCCAAAGATGTAATAGAAACTATCTCAAAAAGCTTTTTTATCTCAGGCGATATTCGTGCGAGAGTTCAAGATGCAATTGATAGAACTATCGAACTTGTTGATCAGCAAATGGGAAAAGATCAACAACGTAAGTCATTACACTTAGACATTGCCGAAACAAACAGAGAAGCAGCGAAAATGTCTGCCGAAGGATATGAATTTCCAATCTGTAGTTTTGATTCAGAAAAACTATTTACAAAAAAAGAATTTATTAACGAAAAAACAAATAAGCCAGAAAAAGGTGAATATGATAATAATTTCTGTCGAATAATAATAAATCTTGAAACTATGCGGGGTGCCCATCTAAAGCATGAATCTCAAGAAGCATGTCTCCTAGCAACTGCTATCCATGAAACACTTCATCATCTTGGTGGATTTAATAGATTTCAAGATATTTCAAGATACCGATTTAATATGATGTGGCTAATTGATGGACTTACGGAAATTTTAACCCGCGATTTTTTAGTTCGTTTATACACAGAAGAGGCAAAGTACTTTGAATGTGCATCCTATGAAAGTTTGCTTGATGCAGTAAAAAAACTAAGCGAACTTGTTGGAGAAGAAGTATTGACCACGTCATATTTTTCGAGGAGTCTCTTTCCTGTTCTACAGAAGCTAAAACTAGAAGGATTGACGGATAAAGAAGTCGAAGATCTCTTAAGGTTAGGGCATCAGATAAATTGTACTACAAACATAGCGCAAAGAGATAATATATGTAAACAACTTACCAATTATATAGATCGTTTAATTAAAAGAAAGCAAGGCAGACAATACGTCAATAAATTCAAAGATAAACCTGGCATGTCGCCAGAGGCCATAGAAGGAGTAAGGTATCTCTTGCCTGAAACGCAAAAAGATCAGGCTTCAAGGCTTGTTCTTGATGCATACCTTTTTTATAAACTGAGGCAGCCCCCTCAAGAACCAACTACTTATCAGATATTTGAAACGTTGGCGTCGGTGTATGAAAGAAGTGACGGAATAGTAGCTAAAATAGTACACAGTTTAATGGGAGAAGCTACAAGAACAATCTCTGACATTCCGATTCCTACGGTCTGGTCTTCTCCTCAAGTTTTGGATCAACAATCACAAGGGACCAGTATATTCGCATCTGTTGGTATGTCTCAAGAACAATTTTTACCTTTTGATTCAGTGCAAACAACATTAAGTTTTGGGCAGAATATCTCATATGATAACAGCGTACTTGTAGAAGCAGCAGCAATAGATTATATGATAAAACATAGTGGTGAACTTCCCGGTGTCCAAGAACTTCAAAATACAATAAGTATTTCAGTTGAACAAACTGCGAAACAAGAAGCGATCTCTCCTGATGCAGGCATTCTCACTACAAATATTTTATCTAGTACGGCAGATTTTATTCAGGACAGAACCATTGCTGAAAATGATTCTTGGATCACAGACCCAGCCAACAATTATTTAGAAAATAATTCTTCTGTTGTACCTCTCTTCTGTCAGTCATATTCTGATGAGAATAAATCAGAAATTGGTGAAGTCCTAAATCAGACTGAAGAATTCCAAGGTTATGGGAGCATAGTTGCAGAAAGGTGTAATACATTCTTTTCTGAGATTGGAGTTGAACCCACATGCGGTGAAATATTTGGTCTTGCTGCCCATGCTGCCAGTGCAGCACAAGAAACTGGCCTTTCTGAAAAAGAGTCAATTGAAATAAAGTCTGGCATCTCTGGGTTTAATCCAAATGCACATGCAGCTTTGCAAATCCTTGATGGTTGGAGACTCGAGACTTGGAATGAAATGAAAACAGAATATGATGACCATAAATCAGAACCTACCACTATTCAAACTGCATGGCATGCAAGAGGAAAAGATAATCTAAAGTTAAGTGCAGCAACAGAAACATTTGCAACTATTTTGAGAATCGAAAATCCTGAAGACGTTGTAGAATATAATAATGATTGTATAGTTGCACTAGTATCTCCTCATGGAAGACAGAAAAAAGTTGGAGACACAAGTTATGGGGAAACAGTTAGTATTGCAGGAAGTACTGGGGGGCTCTCAGATCCACGAAGAAAGATACCAGATATGCCAATGCACCAGGATATACTTAGGACTGAAGGAAAGGCAGTCCAATGGAAAGGACTTGGATACGAAGAATTCGAACTCCCTCAGAATGCAAGAGAGATCGCTCACAATATCGGATCTAATGTGAATGGGGTATATGAACGAGCTTATGCTTTGTTTGATGTAGTTAAGAGCAATGGAAAACTTGGAATAAAAGGCAACATGTACCTTGAGGATCGGAAAGAAGGAAGTAAAACAGTTAATGAAGTGATTACAGAAAGGATAGGAAACTGTCTTGAGTTGAGTATGGTTTATCTTGCAATGGCAGATATTGTATTTGGTCATGAAAATATTACAATATTCCCTATTGATGTTGTAAATCCAGAAGCAAGAGTGGAAATTGGACATGTTTGTATCGGAATTCTAATGGAAGATAACAGAATTCATGGTCATCCTGCATTTGAACATGATTGGAAATCAAGAGAAAAAATATTAAAAAGATGCGGAATGTCTGATAAATCTGAACTGAAGTTGTTAGTTATTGATCCTGTCAATGATGTATTTGATTATAGATTCCATAATGTAGAACCATTAAATGTGAAAGAATTACTATCGTTATTCAATTCCAATTCATTTTTATATGCACTTATGAGAGGTGCTAAATCTGAATCCGAAGCATGTTTCGACAGAGCAGAGGAACTTTGGCCTGTAAATCCAAGAGTTCTTGAGTATAAAGCAGATCAAATTGCAGATGTTAATGCTTCAGATGCTATATCTTTTCTACTTAGGGTAAAAGAAGGATACAGAACTTCTGGATATTATTACAGATTAGGAAAGTTATACAGTGAGATTGGTGACAATAGGAATGCCCTGAAATTTTTTAATAAAGCAATTGCAGTCAACAGAAATCATGTCGGGGCTCTGGAACGAAAAGCGTTTATGCACATAAATGCTGGTACTAAACTAGATGTTGAACAAGCCAAGATAGTGCTTAGCCAATGGATTGATATTTTAACAAAAGAAAGAAAAGAATCCGGGTCTCACCAAAGAAGATCGATTGAAAGACAGAAAAAATTAGATTTTACTTTCGATACTAGGGATTTGTTTGGTTCACAAAACTCATTGTTAATGTCATTTCACGTACTTTCTATTGTACAGTTGATGTCTGGTGAAGTTACTAAAGCATACCTGACCTGCAAGAAAGGACTGGAATTTGTACCTACAAGTTGTTATCTAAGAGAAACAAAAGCGATTATACTTGCGATTGCTGCGGCACGTTTGAAACAAGTACAACCAGAAGAATCTCGGAGACTGGCTGATGAAGCTATTATAATTTGTAATGAACTTTTGAGAGATAATCCATCAAGAGGTTTAACTCATTTGATAATAGGGTATGCTGCACATGTCAAAGGAGATAGACAACAACAGGTAGAACAATTTAGAACTTTTGGAAGGATTATGTTGGAGAATCAGAATTTACTTCCACCAGAAAGACTAACTGCGGTAATTCATTCAGATTTTATATCCGCATCTGACTTCATCCATATATATGCTGAATGTATGATATTTGGAAGACATGTTTTGAAATGTTCAGATTGGGAAAGAACATTTGCAGGTGAACAATTTGATGCGTTTGTCAAGCGAGCTAGGCCAATAAAAATTATAAGTTTGGTAAGCAGAGAAACATTCGGGGGAAATGTATCTTCTGGGAGAGGTAGAATGAGATTAACCGCTATGAGAAGGTTTGTAGAAAAAACACAACAAAAAACTTCATTAGTTCTTCAGGTTCAAAGATCGAGATTGTCAGAGGCAGAAAAAGCTCTTTTGATCACTTTATTATCGACATCTCCAGAACGTAGAAAAATGGAAATTGAGATGTTGATTGCTTTGAACCATGAAAGTATGATGAGAAGAATGAGAATAAAACCGAATGAAACTATGCAAACAAGAATTGATAGTCTGACAGAATATGGAGGGAAAACAACTTTTATTACAAAAGATTATATCCAACTTGCAAAACTAAGACTTGGTAAAATCTTTGATGAGAAATATGATGAGATTGAAAATGCTTTAGAGATTGCACCTCTTGGAATTGATAAAGAGATACTTAGAAATGGTGCAGATTTTGCTAAAAGGTATGTGATTGATAGTGATGGACTTATGAAAAGAGCAGTAGAATATCTTTCACTAATGGACTTGCCACCGACTGATGAGAATATAAAAAGAGTTCTTCCAGAAATTAGACACTATTGTGGAATAGGGAGGTCTGTTTTGGGTGAAGTTATCTTTATCGATCCTTTTTGTTCGAAATTTACTACATAACTATCACTAAACCTTTTTGCTTGATGAACCAGATAAAAGATGAAAAAACTAAATATTGACTTTGAGTCCGAGTTCTTTCTTGAGCTCACGGTACCTGTTCCTGATCGTAACCTCAGTCACACCAGCCACATCAGCAACTTCCTTTTGGGTTTTCTTTTCACCGTGCATCGCACTAGCGATATAGAGTGCTGCCGCAGCGACACCGGTCGGGCCTCTTCCTGATATTAAACCTTTTCTAAGAGCCTTTCGAATCAGTTTAACGGCCTCCTGGCCAGTCTCAAATATCTTAGATCCAACGGAATTATACCTACGCAGTTGGTGTCAGTCTAAGCAAAGAACAACGTCTGGAAGTATTGCAAAAGGCACTGGAGTTCGGTGCTCCATTGGACACAGTATTGGCAGCTGAATTAGGTTACACAATATTCGACCAATCGTCAGTTGAAACTCAGTGAATTATTCATTTACTCTCGGTTGTACATTGCCAAGCTGCCCGCTGTGCAGGTTCATAGATGCGCCTATCTGATCTCTTAATGTTCTTGTCACGAAATCAATGACCTGTCCGCCCTGGCGCTCAAGCATTCTTGATGCTTCCTCAGCATGCCTGTCGCCGACAAGATTTGCCAGTCATTTTTATGCACGCGTTATTATTAGCACGTTCCCATATGCGATTAAACCGCATACTTTGGGTCAAAAGTTTACGGTGCCACCGCAAGCCTTTTAAAGCTTGCAGCATATTGTTACTTCATGGAACCCAAGACAGATGTATCAAAACGGAGCAGTGAAATATCCTCTTCATCGTACATAATAAAAGAAAATGTCGAATTTGAACTATTCAAACAAAACCCCTGGTGGGAACGGTCTTTTACAGACAACAGTATCCCAAGGCAGCAGTATGTTGATAAGATATTTGAAAACATCGATGATCGTCAGGTCATATCTCTCACTGGTCTTAGGCGAATCGGTAAAACAACCATAATGCGACAGGTCATCTCGAAGCTCTTATCAGCAGGAACCCCGGCAACTAACATTTTTTTCGTAAATCTCGATTCGTTTGCACTGAGGTCTTTCTCTATTCATGACCTGATGGAGGAATACAGGAAGTTGCACAAAAAATCCACTGATGCCAAGTTCTACTTTTTTATTGATGAAGTGGCAACAAAAGAAGGATTTGAAAACGAGCTTAAAAGCATTTATGACCTGGAAAATGCCAAGATTATTTGTTCTTCGTCTATGGCTACGATGATGAGGGACAAACGTGCAGCACTTACAGGAAGAACGAAAACCATAGAAGTCATGCCACTATCATTCCAGGAATTTCTTGTCTTTAGAAATGCGCATGTCAAAAAATCAGATCATGCAAAATTAAAGGGCCTTTTTCGCGATTATCTATACCTTGGAGGTATCCCATATTACGTTCTGACCGAAGACAAGGAATATCTCAACGAGCTTGTTGAAAGTATCATCTATAAGGATATAATCGCTTATCACAAGATCAAGAATGAAAAAGTCATCCTTGAAATGTTTGCCCTTCTCTGTATGCGCGTGGGCAAACCAACGAGCTACAACAAACTTCACAAACTCCTTAATATCTCGGTGGATAGTGTGAAGCAGTATATCGGTTATTTTGAGAAAGCGTATCTGTTTTATTCTATAGCGCGGTACACAAAATCATATAACGAAAAAATCGTTTCTCCGAAAAAAATCTATGCCGGCGATGTTGCAATAAAAAATCTTATTACCGGGAACAAGGATTTTGGAGCTTCGTATGAAAACCTCGTTTTTCTCAAGATCAAAAATGAAAAACCCGAATATTATAACGAGAATGGTACCGAACTGGACTTCATTACCCAAGATGCCGTAATTGAGGCCAAATACGATTCTCAGATGAATGAAAAACAGGCGATTAGATTCAAATTAATAAACAACAGGAAGAAAATAATTGCTGATGGCGTGCGGTTTTTCATTGAGTAATAAATTCCGCTGGAATTTCCAAGCGTACAGTCCAAAAATTCACCGGGATCACTGCGGACTTATGTTACTCGTTCATCCTTGGGCTGACATTGCCAAGCTGCCCGCTGTGCAGGTTCATAGATGCGCCTATCTGTTCTCTTAATGTTCGTGTTAAAAAGTCCATGACCTGGCCACCCTGGCTCTGGAGCATTTGTGATGCTTCTTCTGCATGTCTGTCTCCAATAAGATTTGCAAGTTTTCTTTGTGCATCTCTGAGT
The DNA here is from genome assembly GCA_018813505.1 of Microcaldota archaeon. GTDB lineage: Archaea > Micrarchaeota > Micrarchaeia > Anstonellales > Bilamarchaeaceae > Bilamarchaeum. Next base: position 15 of record JAHJBM010000040.1, on the reverse strand, counting down.
CTTGATTCGTTCTCA
>JAHJBM010000039.1 GCA_018813505.1 Microcaldota archaeon | reverse complement strand
TTACCCTTCACGAATGAGATGCTGTATCCACCTGCTATGTCGGGAACGACGTTTCGTTCCCGAGCATGCTCAAGGTCGGGTCGCCGACCTTGACAAAGCAGGTAGGGGTTAGCACCTAAGGCCGTTCTACGCCACTAAAAAATTAAGATAAGAAAAAGAAAAAAAGATTAATTTGAATTGCCCAATTTACCATTAAGATGGGATGAAAGGTTTATTTCGAAATCAGACATTTTGGCAGGATTCGTAGGATAACCGCCTTTGGACTTGATATAGTTATACGCTTCGTCCTGTGCCCGTGCTTCAAATTCACGATATTGATCTGATTTAGCATGGATCTTTTGTCTTTTTGCCAGCGTATCTGCAATCATTCCTACATATACTAATGCATCCTGGTTTTTTTCATCCTCGAAATATGTGCTCACTTCCGGCCTGACTTTTAATGGTGCAGATTTGCTCGGAGCCCCGTCTTCATTTGCTCTGCCAGAACCATCAGTAGCTGGAGTTCCATCAGTAATTGGAACTGGATCCCTGATTACATATCCCTGCATGATAAGCCATTCAGTCCTTTGGCATTCATCCGATAATGGATTGAGTTGTTCAAGTGCTTTTGTCCTCTTACCATTCCAAAGTGCAAGTGGACTTTCTGTTGCAGTGTCACCAGATTCAGGTGTTTCAGATGGCATTGGCGCTCCTTTATTTGCAACTGTTGCCGCATCAACAAGCGTGCGAACATACATGCCTGCATTTTTACCAAGATCCCACCGATCATGATTTGCAACTGTCTGAACCACTACACGCACATCACCGTTTTGATAAAGAAGATCGAAATCTTCAACAGTTAATGGAACACCTTTAAGCACTCTTTTCATTTGTCTTATTTCATATTCTCTTGTACAATCAACAACATTACCTGATTTTGCATTTGCAACCGCATCATCGATTAATTTTGAACTGGCAAATGGTTGTTGTGTTATATCTGCACCCGATGCAGCATCAACGAGTTGATTTGCCAGAGCGGTAATAAAATCCCCACGATGCTCTGCAAGCACAAACTCAGTTGTCCTTCCTTTCTCGTATAACAAACCATCAAGTACATGTTCAAGGTGTGGATTAAGAGCGACTGCAGCAGCAACCTTATGGTTGTTTATGTCATAACTTTCCATAATATTTCTGACTTCAACTGGAACAACTACACCGATCTCCGATAGCTTGAGCATGAATGCACTGTTCTGAAGATCTTCCAGAGTTAATTCGCGATCTGGATCGCCAGCTGCTTTTTGTAATCTTGCATCTTCTGCTTGTATAAGCGCAATGAGCTCATCTGCTTTGTGAGGATTGAGTCTCAAATTGTTGCTCAACGGAGATGTTTTGAGTGCCTGTTCAACACAGATAATTACATCAGATCTTGGATGTCCAATTGGTATGACTTTGCTATCCCATTCGCCACGATGAAACGCCACACCATTTTCAGGATCATTTGGATTACCGAACTCATCTACAAGCCATGCTGCGATAAGTGCATCCTCAGTCAAAGCAGGTGTTCCTTTTCTTCTCTGAGTCACATATTCGTTAAATTCAGGATGTGATTTTGCAAATGCGCTTGCTGCTTCTGAGATTTTAACAACGCCAGTTTTTTTATTGCGCTCACTGCACCCAGGACCTTTGCCTCTTGCTGCGCCTCCCACAGTACTGGTATTTTCAATAACCATGCCATCTATCAATCCAAAAACAAATTGTCTAACAGCTTCGTTTTTTGATGCGCGGAAATAAGCTACCCTTTGAGTTTTGGCAGAACTATCTCCCCATGTATACCATGTATCATCTGGTACCGGATCAGTGGACAAATCCCTTGAACCGATACCTGTTTCTCTTGTAACATATTCAGGACTTAATTCTGCATTAGGTGCGTGAGGATCTCCATGAATTACTACATATGGACCGTGATTAAGTCTTGGTATACGCGCCCATGGCCTATGCGCATAGGCAGCATAAAAAGGTAAAGAACCTACTCTGAAAACATTATCACTAATGCTAACAGGCTCTCCACTTACGTGTCTAAGCCAGGTTGCTCTGACTAGACCCGTACCTACAGGTGCAATCCAAAGCGTAAATAAGGCTATTTTAGTCCATGCTGCAAGCCATTCTGGAATCCAGGTTGACTCTATCTTGCCGCTATGGTGAACAGAAACTTTTTCTCTTGAAATAAGTTGTCTTCCAAAACTGCCACCACGCGCTCTTATTGAATGTAAAGTGCCACCAAGCCATCCACCGGCAGCCAATTTTTTTAATGCGTTAATGAGCCTGTGTCTTACGCCATGACCGGGATCACCTGCTTCATCCATCTGCTTTTTAATAGAAAGGTGTTCCCATAGTCTGGACATCTTAAGCAGTTGTGAATCCGGAATAACATCACCACAATTATCAACCAAGGATTTTAGTGCGTAGCCATGTGCCTTTTTCATTGCATTGGCACTTTTCTCCACCAGATCAAGTTCATCAAGAACTTTTTTCTTGTCAAAATCATGTGAAGAACTGGATACGACCATTTTTGCCGCACGTACAAGTTGATCTTTTGTCTGTTTTGGTAATGGTGCAGTTGCAACATAGGATTCAAATCGAGTTACCTCTGCCTTAAGAGTTGCAAGTGCATCTGTTCTGGCAATTTCACCGATCTGATTTTTTAGGAGATCTGCCGGTATTCCCGGAGTTGTGAGAACATGATTCCCATCAGGTGAAAGTGACTGAACCGGAACACCTAATCTATCTGTTTGTACAAGACCGTTAAGTATTTCAAGAAGCCCGCCAACTTCGATTAACTTTGCAACTGTTTCTGGATTAAGACCATTATTCGGAGCGTCCAATTCATTTCTTATTGCACTTACTGAATCTGCAAATGCAAGCTTCTGTGAATTGAACTGAGGACCCAAAGAAAGAAGCTGACCTCTTTGATCCCTTTCACTAATTAATGTTTGTATTTTGCCGATTAATGATTGTAATGCAGGACTCATTGGCAGAACATCTTCATGTTTTATTTTTTCTCGTTTGTCAACCAGATCTTTTGCAGCTTCAACAAACCACATCACCACCGCATTTTTCCACGGCCTTATTTTTTCATCGGAAATTTTTGAATCTTTTGAAGTGGTTCCTGCAGCCAACAGTTCAAGGAACTGACCTTTGGCAGAGCTAAGAAGAGCATCTGAATCTGTACCAGATACCTTGCCACCAGGTATGTCTAGGTTTTGACACATTATATCTGATGGAGTTGTAAGATATTCATGCATGAGATTTATGAACTCGTTAATTACACTTTCTGATACGGGTGTTACCCTTGAAGCCAGATAACATTGAACTATAATAGGATCAAGTATTGTTCTTTCAGGCTCTACCCCTAATGAACCATCAGTTATTTTACGCACATAAAGACCTGCGAACACATTCAGGATATAATCTGCTTCACTTCCCTGAAGAGCAGGTGCGCCAAGTGTTTTTTGCTCAAGATAATTTACAAATGCACCCAGAGGAGTAATAACATCCATCACACTTCCAACATCCAGACCACCAACAGAATTCTGACTAAGCCAATCCCTTGATACCAGTGCACTGAAAATTATTTCAAGATCTGCAGTACATATTGAATCATCAACTGATTTTTTTTCTATTGCCTCTGCCAATCTTGCCCTTCGGGCTGCAGAGGTTCTCTTAAATTTAGGATCAGGCAACTCTTCTCTAGGAGTCGGCATTTCCATACCCCTTATATTTCTAACGAAATCAGCTGAAAAAATAAGATCTGTCAATTGTTTTTCCGAATCGTTTAATTCATGTCCTGAATTGCATGCCCTTATCAATAGCAATCTGAAGTCTCTTTTAAAATCTGTAAAATGCGTTCCATCCATTGATTCTGATTCTTTTGCTGCTCCAGACCGCACACCGAATTTCAGTGCCTGTCTGAACCTGCCCCACCAACCAGATCCTCTTGCCGATGGCCGGTCATCAACACCATGCATTGCCTGAGGCACCTGCTGTGCTGCCTGTTGCTGTTGAGTTTGTCCGCCTGCCGGTATATTTGGTGCTTGAGCCATAATTATCATTACCTCTTATCAAATATTGGTTTTTTTCCTTATACTGAATCGAAACATTTTCAGATTTTCAATCTGAATGCATATCTTAATGATTCAGTATAGCCAATCCAACTTTCTGGTTGGATTGCAATAGTTAAATGTGTCTGGTCCTCTTTTTAAAAGTATTGGTTAGTGGTGTTTAGTGAAAGTATTTAAAATCAGTGTAACAAAACTGGCAAAACCAACTTTTAATGTGTGCTACTCAAGGATCTTTTCAACAATATTCCGTGGATCAAAAGGCACAAGATCTTCGTATTTTTGCCCCATACCAACATAAATTATTGGTACTCCGGTAACCTTGTTTATCGAGAGCATTGTCCCGCCTTTTGGATCGCAGTCCATTTTCGTGAGAATCACTGCATCTATGCCAATTTCATTATTAAAAGAAGATATTTGTTCTATGATTGCGTTGCCGGCAATGCTCTCGCCAATATATACTTTGATATCGGGCTGAATTACACGAGTCATTTTTTTCATTTCATTTAACAGACTTATGTTGGTATCCTGCCTTCCGGCAGTATCTATAAGAACTGCATCTATCGCATGTGCCTTTGCATAATTCACCGCATCAAAGGCAACAGAAGTTGGATCGCTTCCATAGTCTCTTTTGATTGTTTTCACACCAAGCCGTTGGGCATGTACTTCCATTTGTTCAATTGCGGCGGCCCTAAATGTATCTGCAGCAGCAAAAACTACTTTTTGATTGTTGTTAAGTAAAAGTTTTGCAACTTTTGCAATGGTCGTTGTCTTGCCTGCGCCGTTTACACCAAGAAACAGTATCTTGACCGGCTTTTCAGATTGTTTCACTTTTTCAACCATGTCAAATATTTTTTCGTTGCTTATCATCTCAATTAGGATGCCCTTTATTCTATCAGTTACAAAACCATGAAGTTCGCCTTTTTTGATTTTTGCACCAACAAGTCTTTCTTTAAGACTTTCCCTTATTGTCTCTGCAACTGAAATATCAACATCGGCTTCAAGAAGTTCGAGTTCAAAATTCTCTAGTAGTTCATTTATGTCAGATTCAGTTATTTCAACTTCGCGGGTTACAATGCTCTTTAACACACTTACTGCGCCGAGCTTTATCCTTTCTTTTGGTTTTTTCTGTTCTTTTTCCTGAATCTTGGTTTCGACATTTGTTTCAGGCTTTGCAATTACAGATTTGTGTTCTAACGTGGGTTCAACTTCTGGGATAGTTTCAAGCTCGGGCTTTGCAAAGGGCTCTTTGAACACGGATTTAGTTTCAATTATTTCTACAGAATCGACTTCTTTTACTGATTCGTCTTTTTTTGCAGGTTTTTCTTCCTTAGATTTACCTGTAATAAAATTAGCTATTGCTTCCAAAGGACTTTTTTTCCTATGTTCTGGTTCGGGTGGGATTTTGGTTGGTTCTATTTTTTTGATTGCAACTGAACCTTCACGAACTTCGGTTTCCCCAGGAGATTCATTTTTCAAAGGAATTTCTTTTTCTTTAGTTTCCCTTTCTTCAATTCCCCTTTCTTCAACTTTAGATAGTTCATCAGGAACAGAATGTACTTCTATATTTTCTTCAACTTGTTCATTATCTTCAACTTCGGAGGGTTTGACAGGAATAGGAGTTTCTGATTCAGTAGGAATTGGTTTTAAGATTGTTTTAAATTTTGTTTTTTCTTCAATCGATTTTTTTGTTTTTTTGACCGGAGTTTCTTCTTTTTTTATTTCCATTTTTTCTTTCTTTGCTTCTTTTATTGGTTTTTCTTCTTTCTCAGAGGCTGTCGGTAATGATTCACCTTCTTTCTCAGGTTTTACTGGTGCTGGTTTTTCTTCCTTTTTTGGTTTTACAACAACTGGTTTTTCTTTTTTCAATGGTTTGATTTTTTTTGGCAGTTCTTTTTGAGCTTCCTTTTTTGGTGTTTCAACAGGCAGATCATATTTTTCAATAGGTTTTTCCTTTGGCTTTGCCTGGGAAAGTTCAATTTCTTTTTTTTGGATTGGTAGAGGTTCTTCCCTGGCCTCAGGTTTTTCCTCTTCTTTTTTGGTGATCTTGTCTATGAGGCCTCCGATTTTTTTCTTGAGGAAATCAAACATCTTTAACACCAATTACAAAACTGGAAACCTGGAACAGGTAACCAAACTCCAAGACCCGAAACCCAAGACAGAAGACAATCGAGACGCGGGGCCAGAGGAAGAGAACTGGCAGCCGAGAACCAGATTATCTATAGTCCTCTCTTATGTTATCATCAACTGTTCTACTTAGCTTGCTCTGATTTTGGATCTCCATAAGTTGTGCAGATACTACTTTAAGTTTTTTTACAATCTTATCAAATTCAACAGTGAGTTTCTCAACAGCCTGTTTTGTAGCATCAATTCTCCGGTTCATTTCTGTAACTGCAGTCTCGCGGTTCATTTCAGTCAAGTATTGTGCACCTATTGGCACAAGCACATTATCATCAGTTATTGTTCCTAGGATTAGTGCACCACCACCGATAGGTATCATAACCTTATCCTGTTTCATATTTTCTACTGTTTTGAGTGCATTGGTAAGATCAATAGTAGTAAGGCTGATCCTTTCAGTCTCTCTTTTTATCATTGATATCTGCTCTCGATAAAGTGAAAGTTCATAATTCAAACGAAGCTGGGTTTCTTCCAACGAATTTGTTTCCATAATTATCCCTTTACTATAGTTTCGATTTTAATCTTATTTCTCGCTGTCCCGTTATTGGACCCCATTAGTGCGTAAACCAGATCCTTTGCATGGTTTTCTGTTTTGGCCTCAACTTCCTTTGAAAAATTTCTTTTTCCTTTACCAAGTGTAATTTTTCCACTAACAATGAATTTCATTATTTCCACCTCATCAACTGTTTCTGTTTACCTAAGGTTTTTAACATTTTGTTGGATCATATCGCTGTTCTATTGTATGAAATGATTTATTTTATCAGACCCAATGCTTCTTCAACCCTTCCGAGTTCGAATGCAGTTGTCTGCTCACCGGCAAGATAGCCGTTTTTATTTACTACGATTCCATAGGCCACGAAACCAGCACCAGTATTTATTGTTCCTTTACTACCTTTTACTTTTAATGCATCTTCAATTGCTTTTAATTCATCCGCAGTCGATTTATAATGTGCAAGAAACCCACCATTTGTTGCAATGCATGAACTTCCTACAGTCGAATATTCTGCGATCTTCATAGGAACAAGCTCAACTCCGAGCACATCCCCCATTGCATTTGTTTCAGTACGACTCACATGGGGATTTATTATACCACCCTTGTCATTGACTGTGACATTGTTTCCATGTGCATTGTTCTTTTCCTTGGAGATATAGACGTTAATCCCAGACTTTTTAATTGCACTAACCTCACGTTCCTCGACTATGTTTGGAAGCACTAAACCATTGTTGTTCATTGCAGTGTACATGCCAAGAAGATTGGTATCACCGACAGTTGTTTTCAATATGGTTGTCTTGAGGATTTCAACGGCTGGAACTTCAAGCTTTGCCATGCTATCGATTGGCAGCAAAGTGATGCTGTCGTTTGTTTTTATGAACATCCCAAGCCATGAATTCCCGAAGTATGTGATCTTTTTCATTTGTTCTCCTTTTTAGCATGTGATTCTTGCTCATCTTCCTTTTTCCCATGAACTTTCGTTTCTTCATGCTTTGCTTCAGGTGGTTTCTCGGATTTCTTTTCAGGTACTGATTCGGCTTTCTTCACAGGTACAGCCGCATCTTTCTTCGCATGTGTAGGTTCTTCTTTCTTTTCTTCGGATTTTTGCTCTTTTGATGACTTGGCTTCCTTAGGTTTTTCCGTTTTCTCTTCTACCTTCTCGTCAACAAGATAAACATGTATTGTTTCGTTACCTTTTATGACACGTACTTTTATGCGCCTGGGAGGCCTTTGAATGCTGTGCTCCCAAAGGAACTTGTTAACAGTCTCACTTACAATTACTCTTTGACCATCTGCTTTCATGTGCTTTGATACGAATGCCCTAAGCATTTTAACTGCGCGTGGAGTTCTCTTATTCCTCGCAACTTTTGTGTACACATCTCCGAGCGGAACCGTATAAATTCTTTCTAAATCTGCCATATTATCACTCGTCCTCAATCCTTAATTTGTCAGTTCTCCAGTCACGCCTTCTTCTGTTTGCAGTAACCTTCCTTTTTGTCCTCATCATGACAAACGCAGGTAATCTTTTGATCTTTCTGTTAGCTTTTGCTAGCTTTTGCTTTTTTGCTAAACCTTTGCTACCCATATAATCATCTCATTTTTTAACGAACGTTATACTTGTTCGCTTTTCATTCTGTTCTTTTATACCTTTGAGAACTTTAATCAGTTCATCATCGGTTATCTTGCGTCTTGCTTGTTTAAACGCCATTAATATGTATTTTGCTGCAGCCACATAGAGTTCCCTGTTAGCCAAGGCAACGTTTGTCATCCTTTCATAGGCACTTTCTTCAAGTGCTATTCTCAGGCTTGTTCTTAGTTGCTCATGTAATTTTTTGGCCTCCCCCATCTTTTGACTCTCATCTGAGGCATTTTCTTCGCTCATACTACATGCACTCTTTTGCTGCATTATCCAGAAGTTGTCTTCCTTTTGGTGAGATCCTTCTTCCGGCCTGCTCTTTTAACAAAAGACCTGATTTTTCAAGTTCCTGCATTGCCTTTCTTATGGTAGATCCACCAGCAGGTGCATGATGTTCTGGTCTTACCCCCCGCCGTTTCCTTCCACCATAATGGCGTCTGAGCCTTTGTGTACCTACGACATCATGAACATAGATATGTCTTAGTATGGAAGCACATCTAGAATACCAGAAATCTGGATCATGTGGAGGCCTTGATGCGTGGGCACCAGTTTTGACCATGCCGACGAAATCAGGCTTGCTTATTTTCATGCTTTTGAGCTTTTCAGCTACTTTCGCTATTAGTTTATTTGGGTCTACATCATATATTGTAACCATATTTACACCTCAGTTTGCAACTCTTTGGTGCCAGTAAAAATTGGATACCGATTGTGATAAAATACATTAGTAAGTATATATAAAACTTATTATTTTTTTATTGGAGTCAAAAATCACCAGAATCACCCATTGAAAATGGATCTTCAATCAATGGAATGTCTAAAGATGAGAAGTGATCGACACGTGATCTCCCGGGTCTTGGAGTGGCTCTAACTTTCAAGTGCACGTGGTTATTTATGAATTGTGTTAAAGCATCAGTCAAACTTTCAAGTTTTTTCAAGTTTGGAGGGGTTATAACGACCTTACTGCAACAGGCAAATTCTTGGTTCCGTTGGACATGCACTCCAAGCTCAGCGAGCGTTTTGCCAGTTTCCTGCATAAATATATCCTGTGGAAGATCTTTGACCGTGCACACGCGTAATTTCGATACTATAGTAAGAGCAGTAAGTAACGTTGTTCGATAACTTATCAGTTTTTCAGGTTGAACGAGCTTTGATTTGTTGCCTCCCATAGTTGGAAATGTATGTGGCGCAGCATATATAAATGCGTATGCATATGTTATTTGTATGGATTCTCATTTTCCAGGAGTTTACAATCTCAATGGTTCTTTTGCAACTATTAACGCTGTTCCAGGTGTCAGGGTATATACAGAGAAACTGATAAGGAAAGATGGCAAGGAATACCGCATATGGGATCCTTTTCGCAGCAAACTTTGCGGTGCAATGAAAAAAGGCATCAAGACATTTCCTTTTGCCAATGGTAGTAAAATACTTTATCTTGGCGCTTCCACTGGTACGACCATTTCACATATATCAGATATAGTTGGTCGTGATGGGGAGATTTATGCTGTTGAAATAGCAGTACAATGCATGAAATCACTACTCAAATTATGTGAAAGGCGTGAGAACATTATTCCCATCCATGGAGATGCAAAACAACCGCAGGAATATGAAGAAGTGGGCGAAGTTGATGCGATTTATCAGGATGTTGCGCAGCCAGATCAAGATGACATACTAATTAAAAATGCAGAAATGTTCCTGAAAAAAGGCGGGATTGCAATGATTTGTATCAAGAGCCAGAGCATAGATGTTACAAAAAAGCCCCAGGAAATTTTTGATATGGTAAACGCAAAACTCGAAACAAAATTTGAAATTTTAGAAAAAGTAAAACTTGAGCCTTTTGATAAAGATCATATGTTTGTTGTTTTGAGATATCATTAGGATTGTAAGATTTGTACTTATCTTCCAGATTTCAACAATCCAGGATTTCTAGTGTGATGATTTGCTGCTGGTTTAGGAGTTTTCATTTTCTTGGTTGCTTCATCAAGTCTTTTATCAAGAGCTAATGTAGATACCCGAACAGCCGGTTGAGTACCTAGATCCTGACGAATCTTGCTTGATTCCGTTTTTATAAATGAAACTACATTTGATTCAAGTACGCCCTCTTTTTCTGCATATTCCACCAGATTGGTTAGAAATATTGATTTTTCAGTACCAGTAAAATGACCGAATAAAGAAGCCATCTGACTTGCCGAAAAAGCTGGTGCTGATAGAAACATTGGCCTTAAGAGCATTTCTCTTGCTAGTGCAGAACCATCAACAATATTGTCCCCGGTTGATGAATTTCTAGGGAGTTTCTTTTTTTCATCGGCGTGTGATATATTCAAAGTATCAAGTGCAATAAACTTTAAGAGTAAAATTTGAGTTTGTTCATTGGTAAGGACCACACTATTAGACATCAGAATGCCAAGGGCACTCATACTAACTAATATATCAAATCCAGTACCATGTATCTGTTGAATCCTATTGTTGATAATAACAATCGAACCATTTTCTGAGCTGCACCAACGAATACACACATCAAATAGATTATCTGAAATTTGATTGCCTTTTTTCCCGTCTGCCAAATTATCAAGCAGAGCGTTCCATTCAGAAACCAAATTTTCATGAATGTTGCTAATTGGAATATCTCTAAGCAAAGCTATATCAGTATTAGGATCCATACACATAACTAGGTTTATTCGTGTTTAAAAATGTATATGTCTGGAGTATGGTAAAAAAGATGAAAGAATGTGGCAGTGTTTTTTGAATATTGGATCATGCCAGCTCATCAGCCTGGAATTTCCTTTCGCAATAATGGCATCGATAATTTGCACCATCAACTTTTGTGAACGAGTTTTTGCATTGCTCAATATTTGTTATGCAATTTGGATTCGGACATGTACCAAGGCCATCAAGTTTTTCAGGCAATTCTACCCTGAATTTCTTGCTTACTTTTTCGTCCTTGATAATATTGATTGTTGCGCCAGGAGAAATGAGTGCTATAAGATTCGCAGTTTTATCATCCACAATTTTCCCCTGTATTTTTACAATATCTTTTGTACCGCCTTTTTTACTCGCCACATTCATGACCAGGGCAATTCGATGCTTGTAATCTTTGTCAATGCCAAGGATTTCCAAGACTTTCCCCCCTTTTCCTGCTTTTATATGGTCTACAACGGTCCCCATATCAATTGTATCAACATTGAGTGTACTCATCAAAATCACCTTTTCATTACGTGCTCAAGCACAGCCATTCTAAGTGGCACTCCATAATGTGCTTGTTTGAAATATTGCGCCTGTGGCATCTCATCTATTGAATTCTCGATTTCATTTATTTTTGGCAATGGATGTAAAATCGCAAGGTCTTTTTTCGCGTCTTTCAGATCTTCCTTTTTTATCATGAATTTTGCCTGCACGCTTTTTGCTTCGTAAGGATCTGCGAATCGTTCTGCTTGTATTCTGCATACATAAAGCACATCTGCATCAGCATATTCCGGCTTGTCTTTCATCTTGACATTAAGACCAAATTTCTTGCTTACTTCCTCGAGATATGTAGAATCCATCTCAAGGCCTTTTGGAGAAACAAGAGTTACATTAGAACCAAACATGGCCAACCCATAAACAAGTGATCGCATTGTTCTTGCATGTTTCAAATCACCCATCAAAGTCACATTTAGTTGTTCCATTTTTCCCTTGATTTTTCTTATGGAGAATAGATCTATGAGAGTCTGTGTTGGGTGTTGGTTTCCACCATCTCCGCCATTTACAACTGGTTTTGATATCACATCTGCTGCAAGCCTTACTGCACCTTCTTTTGGATGTCTTATTGCAAGCACATCTGCATAACCTTCCACGGTTTTTATAGTATCATGAAAACTTTCGCCTTTTTTCAATGAGCTTGTCTCAGGAGAGAAATCCAAGGTCTGCATCCCACATCGCATGGCTGCTGATTGGAATGATAATTTCGTCCGTGTAGACGGTTCGAAAAAAAGGGTTGCAAGTATTTTTCCATGCAAATCAGGTTTTTTCTTCCCAGCCTCGATTTCTTCAGCAGAATCAAGGATCTCTTTTATCTCCTTCTTTTCCAAATCTCTTATAGAAATTAGATCCATTTATTGCACCATATACTATTGAGAAAGTAGATTTATATCCCTTGATGGTGATCTTAGGATGCAATAATTTTACGGTGTTTACATATGAGCAGATTAATTGTCGTCGAAGGAGTGGATGGAACTGGAAAATCTACCCAAATAGAGCTTTTGAAAGAGGTAACTGAAAATGCAATTATATTCAAGTACCCAACATCCAAGTATAAAACACTAAATGATTATCTTGAGAAAAAAGCACATGTAGATTCAAAGGCGCTGTTTTTACTGTTTCTTGCAGATATTGCAGATGATCAACAGAATGTGAAAAAGGCATTAGATCAAGGAAAAACAGTGATTCTTGATAGATATGTTTTTTCCACCCTTGCCTATGAAGTTGATGGAATTTCACACAATGAGGGGAAAAAGATAATCGAATCTGTGGGCTATTTGAAACCGGATTTGGTGATATTGCTAGATATATCTGCTGAAGAATCTCAGAGAAGAAAAAAGAAGCAGAAAGAACTTGACAGGTATGAAGAAAACATAAATTATCTTGAAAAAGTGCGTTCAAATTTCGCAAAACTCTGCGAGGAAAGATTTTTAACCACTAATTGGCATATGATTGATGCTAATCGTGATATCAGAACTATTCATTCGGATATCATGAGTGCAATAAAATAATCGCTCCGTTCGTCTAGGAACTTTTTTGACTCATAAAAACTCAGGGCAAAAACCTTCACTAAAAAGCCTTGAGATATGAACAGTCAAAATTGTTAGACAGACCGGCCAAGGATAGTGGACTTTCAAGCAACTTTTTGAAAAAAAGTTGCATCAACAAGTTTTTGGTGCAGCTTTTTCCTAAAAAGATGCAAAGTTCTCCATCGACCTGGGTTCGAATCCCAGACGGAGCAATTCTGTTTATCTTAAACAATTACTGTTTACTTAAAAGGTTTTGAGTTATAGGTTTTCGGTTCTGAACAAAAAAGACTATAGACTAGCGATTCCAAAACAAAAAACGAGAACTCGTTTTGATACAAAACAAGAATCAGTTTTGATCAAACTTTTCCTAAAAGTTTGAAGGCACTCAGTTAGCCCTGACAAGAATACAAGGAGCCAGAACCTATACACTCCGCTCTGGATCTCACGAGCATGAGACAGAACACTTATGGCTGCTTCTTCCGATCTGACCAAGTTCATGCAATCTCCCATCACATGAGGCAGAACCTCAACGCTTAAGGAACTGGGCATGTACCCATGGCAAAACGCCCTGAGTCTTCGAGCCACCTAAGGGGATGTGTGGTGCCGGGACCCCTAGCCCCGCTCTAGCCCAATATAGATATGTGCAGAGGTAATTTTAAGGTTAAGCTTATGGGTTTCCAGTTCCCCTGTTTCGAAATCATATATCAGATTCATTTCTCAACATCTTCGCTGTTCCAAGTATTTCATCTGACACTTCTTTGAATGCCGAATATTTACCAAATATCAAACTGGATAATTCATTATCCCAGATATCTTTCTTTTTCTTTAGCTCTTTCTCAAATTCTTTATAATTGAATTTCTTTTCGTAGTAGCTTAATTTTTCGTTTATTAGTACAAGATCTGGAATTTGACCTTTTCTAAAAAGAAAGAACAGATCATAAACATCTCTGGCTTTTTCCCTAGTCATTATTGCCCTTATTTTCTCTGCCGAAATTTCCTTTAGATCCATAGTAACAACTGAAAAAGGTCCAATCTCAGTGTATGGCGGATCATATTCATGAGTCTCGTATGGCAGAATAACTTTTTCCCTGAAACTTATATCCACGCTTACAAAGCATGATGATCCCCGTTCTCCCTGAAAAAGAGGCCCTTTTGCACCAACTCTGAAAGATAAAGAGTTTTTCATTTCCGAGATAGTAATGCCATTTTCCAAACCCATAAGAGCAAGGTCATTATTTACTTGCGTTGTTATGTTTTTTGTATTGATTTCGTCGATTTTTGCCGTAAAATCAAGATCTTCTGAAAATCTCCTAAGACCATGAAAAAACCATAATGATGTCCCTCCCTTGAAAATCAACTTGTTACTATAGTTAGAAAACAGTGATTTCAACACAATAGTTTGAACATAATGTTTCTCCTGTTGATGAGGTAACATGCCACCCATTCTTGCTATATTCGTTAATTCTTCATTTCCAATCATCAAATCACTTCATTAACATGCAAACGCCATTTTCTATCAAGTTTCCCTTTGCAATGTATTTTTGGATTGAGAAAGTAGATATTTTTTGACTTTGGCTTCAATGAATGTGGAATGCCACAGTTATCCAGCAAAAATCCCATTCGCCTTAATACTGCTTCTGATCCAGTTCTTAGTGAATATTCCTCTAATTTTTTTACGTTCAGCATTTTTAACAGATCTTTTAGGTATGAGATAGGCATCGTACCAGGACGATATAACGCATCGACTGCTGCTTTTTCAGGATCTGCAAGCATTATATAACTGTTTCCTGAAATTAGTCTTGTCTTCCTAAACCCAAACATCATTGATTTTTTTATTTGTATAAACTCCACATTCATGCCAAGAACATTTATTGGTTTCTTTCTTTTAGAGGTTGCGATAGTTATCTTAGTTATTTCCTGAGGAACCATCTTTAGCAAATAAAACGCCGTAAAAAATGAGATGTATGAGGGGGATATTAGTTGAGATGCAACAACAAAAGGATCTTCAGAAATAGTGTATTTTCCTGCTTCTACTCGTTTTAACAGACCTTTTTTTATCATCCGGTTGACATAAACGCGCGCACTGGTATTGCTTAAACTCGCGGTTATTGCAATATCGTTAGTTGTAAACACTTTTCTCTCGCATTTCCTCAGTTTCTCGAGGATAGAATAGATACCCATATCTTCAGTTCGGAGATAATATTAATAAAACTATGTATTAGGATTAACAAAAGTGTTAATGATATTACATAAAAATATATTATTTAGAGATAATAATGTCATTTGAACGATCTTTTTTGTTTCAGTATATACTGAACCATGAAGATTTTTCGATTTTCAATTGAACGGTTTATCTCGGTGATTCGGTATAGACTGAGTCAATTTTTTGGCTCGGGATAAATATCATTTTGATCAGCTACACAGATTTCCTATGAAACACCACAAAACGCCACTTTATAAATATTTTTGTTCTGAATAATAATATGCATAAACCGCTTATTGCAAATCTTGAATATAGTCATAATTGCGTATGCTCAGATTTACCAGAAAGATATCAGGATACTAAAATCACTTATTTGGCAGACGCAGGACAGCATAAAGAACAGATATGCCATTTATTCACTGTTTCAGGAGATGATCCAATGCAGTTTGTTAACGGCATTGAATCGCACAATACGGTTTCTAATGTTAAAATATTGAGAAAAAGCAATGATTCAATGGATATTATGACGACCACCAAAGACGATCAAAGCACTGCATATGCATTAAGAACATCTAACTGCGCATTTATTTCCACGCCAATTTATGATGCTGGAATAGAGAAAGTACGGTTATTCGCTCCTTCTTTTGATGCGCTTGGGAAATTTGTTGATTCTTTACATAATAGCTATAACATAAAGATTACATCAAAACATTTTCTGAAAGATAATGAAAAGATTAGACCAGAGGAACATATACGCACTGAATTTTTGGAATTTGTATCTGCCGCAGATGGACTTACAAAAAGACAGATGGAAATTTTGAAACTTGCAAGTTCTTATGGATATTATGAAATTCCAAAACGAATTTCAATTGCAAAAATAGGAGAAAAAATGGATATTGGAGAATCAACTGCAAGCGAACTTTTGAGAAAGGCAGAAAAAAAGCTCCTTCCAGCCATTGCTAAGATAATCGAACTCCAGAAATAGTTTGATACTGGTGTAGAACGGCACTAATATAATATTCTAGTTTTTTCATACTTCTTAGTATGAATATAGAGAACATCAACAAAGCCTGGAGATCAACATGCAGAATACTACTAGGCGATGAAATCGGAGATATTGGTGAATATCGAGATTATCTGCTCAGATATATCAAAAAAAGAAAAAAAGTCAAATCTGCTATTTCTGGCAAGGATGTTGTTGTACCATTAAACGTGAAATATAATAGAGCTAAATTTATCAGCAATGACGAGCGTGAACAATATCATAAAAAAACAGGACAATTGAAACTCAATATAAATCAGGTAAAGGACACTGATTCAATTATTGAAGCTTTGAATGAACGCATTTATTATGCAGGAAATGTGATCCTTGGAAATTCACGAGAGGTTTATTTATCAAACAGAATTTCCAATTCATCTTTTGTTTATGAATCTGAAGATATTCATGACAGCAAATATATTGGATATTCCTGCATGGTACGTTTTGGAAATCATTTGTTTGGCTGTCATAGCGGCGGTGATGGGAGCTTTGGCATAAAAATCCTTGAAATGTATCAAAACACCAGATGTATGGAAACTGTGCGCGCATACACTTCATCAGATTGCTATTATACTGCAAATATTGACGCATGCAACGATTGTATGTTCTCTTTTAATCTCAGAAACAAAAGAAACATGA
Source organism: Microcaldota archaeon (assembly GCA_018813505.1). Lineage (GTDB taxonomy): Archaea > Micrarchaeota > Micrarchaeia > Anstonellales > Bilamarchaeaceae > Bilamarchaeum. Next base: position 17,401 of record JAHJBM010000039.1, on the reverse strand, counting down.
TAGGGAATTTGCAATTAACAAAAGATAAATACTCTGCACTTAAAACCAAACTGGTTGCTGAAATCCGAGATACATTACAAACAAAAAAATCAGTTCCTACATTGGTTGAGATAATGGGTGGTACTAATGATTAAAGAAATAGAAACTGCTTTCCAACAGGTTACAAAAATCCTTTTTGGAACATCGTTTTCTGATGTGGAATCATATGAAGAGTGGTTGATCAATAATGTAGATACAACGCTGGAAAGCATATCACCAATAAGCAAAAAACCAATATATTCTCCACCAGTTACATATTACAAAGCTCTTCTTGGCCGTCTTCTTCTTATGGATGAAGCACTGGAACAAGGAAATGCACACATTTCAGAAACAGAGGTAGAACAACTTAACTTATCAAATGCTTCTAAGACCCTAAAAAACATAAAATTCGGCACATCCGACGTCATGTTTGGCAAAAATAGCAATATGGAAAAATCAGCCGCATACATAAATTCGCATTACAGCTTCAAAAGCTCTTTTGTTTGCGACACTAAATATAGTGCCTATTGTTTTTGGCCAAGACAATCAGAATATGTATTTGGATCAGTACTTGCATTCTCATGCAGTTTTTGCATCAATTGCTACCATTCTTCAAACCTAAAGAGATGTTTTGAACTTGATAATTGCGATAATTGTAGTGATTCATATTTTTGCCATAATTGCGAAAATCTAAGCAATTGTATGTTTTGCTTTAACACCAAGGCAAAACAATATGCAATAGGGAATGTCGAAGTAGGAAAGGAGAGATATTTAGAAATAAAGAAAATCCTGCTTAATGATATTTGCAAACAACTCCAAGAAAAAAAGATGCTTAATGTGGATATTTATCAGTTGCACTAGATTGGTCTACTTAAATTAGTCGTATTGATTTATGCGAGGTTTCTAAAATATACACCAATGTTAACAAAATTGTTAATTAGATTGCATAAAAAAAATTGAAATTAGCGTGTCTAATTTGTTTGTTTTATAAGAATTGTAATCTTGTTTATTAGCGTTTGATAAAATTCTATTCTTATTTTTCCAATTCTTTTTATTATCTGTTTCTTACTGAGTTTTATTATCCCATCAAACCTTGCAGCAATTTCTTTGTCAAGTTGGCAATTTGCGTCTTTTTCCAATATAGGAATACAATATTCATCATTCGTAGTTGTAATAGATACAATCAATACAAAATTACCTTCATTGTATTGTTTGTCTGATAATATGATGGCTGGTCTTATCTTCGATCCATTTGAACCTGAAAAGAAAACCTTTGCAAGTACGGCATCCCGCCTTTGTATCATTCAAGATACCTTTTTATGTAAAATTCAGAGGATTTTTCATCCGATTTGTTGTTCTAATGCGCTTCGATAGTTGATTGATTAAATGATTTATCTACTTGTTTTCTTTCTTCATAATACATCCTAGCAATTGCTAGACGTATTGCTTCTGTTTTATTTGCTGCTATCCCACTTTCGACCAAATTATTAATGAAATTTTCAAGTTCTCCAGTCAAATGAAGATTTACATTCATTTCCCCACCTCGTGTGTATTTATCTATCATTATAATAGCATTAAACATATATAAATCTATTATTTAGGATAAGTTTTTAGTTAGCATACCTCACTCTTTTTTCAACTTGTTTCACGCGACCGAATATCTTTTCGGCTTTATCCTTTGCAACTGACTTGTAACCATCAAGAAAAGAATTGTTCATTTTTTCATTATTCCCAATAGCTCTAAGCATCGTAAAAACATCAACGGCCTTATCCTCTACATCCTGCGAAACAAAACCGAGCCCGAAATCTATCACATATAATTTGCTTCCGCTTTGCAAAAGATTTGCAGGGGTATAATCCCCGTGGATTATATCAGCACTATGAAGTTTTGCAAGCAGCACGCCAAAATCACGGACATTTTTTCCAATTATCTTTGGCCGTTTCCCACTCACAAAACTCATTACTATTTCGAATTCGCTAACTTCCAGAACCACAGGACATAGCACACCTGTTGATTTGGCACGATGCAATAATCTGGCTTCACTTTTGGTACGTTCGCGCCTGAGCAGATCATCCAGTTTCTTCACACGGTATTTTTTTTCAATCCTTTTTTTTACTGCAACAACAGTGCCAAGCAAATGCCCTTTACTCACAATCGCTTCTGCACCTAGCATGAAATTACCCAAAAATCAATTTTGAAAATACAAGTACTATCAGCAATAGTATTGCCCAACTTAATACAATAGGCGGATAAACAAGGAGAGCGATGCCAAGCAAACACAATATTGCCCCCACCCATATGAACCGATTCCATCCATAGACTTTGCTACCATCAAGTGGGAATGCAGGAATCATATTAAACATTGCAAGAATCAAATTCATCGCAACCCCAAACTGCCAAACATTTAGTGCACCATTTGATATGCCGAATCCTGCGAGCTTAGTTCCGAGATGACCGAGGAAAGTGAAGTGTTGAATTACTGGAAATGTAAATGCAAGTATAAAGAAAAATCCCATAAGAACAAGGTTCAGCACAGGCCCGGCTATTGAAATTATTCCATTTTGTTTTTTTGTAATGTGTGCAGACTGAATATAAACTGCACCAGGTGCAGCAAACAGGAAACCAAATGCTGAGGTTATGAGCATGAATATCAGGCCCTGAGTCCACATCCTAAACCTGGCCTTGGCACCATAATAGATTGCAACCAGTTTGTGCGCCATTTCATGCAATATGAAACCGCTGCCAACTGTAACCAGCAATGGCATCATAAAAATAATGAATTCTTTTGGGTAGTTTAGTACCGATCCCACACCGGCAAATGCAATGCCAAGTGCAAATGATATTGCAAGCACACTTATGATTATTTCTATTACTTCCTGCTTTTCTAGATAAAGTTTATACAATCAATCAACCAACCGTTCTTCGTAAATTGCCCTGATCTTTGGAGGGCTTATAAGTCCACTATAGCTTTCAACTATGCCTAAAATCTCGCCACCGTTATCGAGCACGATTTTTACACGATCATTTTTCTTGCAATGTGCCATCGCCTTCCCCAATCTCCCCAGTATGCCAGGGGTCGATGAACTGTTTACAACAGAAACCTTGTCACCTAATTTTATTCCCCTGATATCAGGATAAAACGCAGTGACTGCTATTGATGATACTGTTCCGAATGCCATCAGCTTAAGTGTATCAACAAGCGTGCTTTCGGGTGCGAGTGCGAAAAATAAAAGTGACGCACATAAAGAAAGTATAACCAGTTTAAAAAATAACATCAACCTCATTATATCACCGATACATGTTTGTTACTGCCGCTTTGAACTTTCTTAAGCTTTCCAAATCTTCTTTTTTGATAGTTGGTATGATTGCCTTGAATGATAGTTCAAAATGCCTTGAAGAAACGGATTTTGCCCCATGTCTTATGGCAGCCATCCCGGATTCCCTGCACAGATTCTCAAGATCTGCACCAGTTTGCCCATCAGATATCTTGGCAATGTCATGTAAATTAACATCTTTGTCAAGAGGCATTTTTGCAGTACATATCTTAAGGATTTCAAGCCGCTCATCTTCCTTTGGAGGGGATATTTCTATCAGCCTGTCAAATCGTCCTGATCGCATAAGCGCAGGATCAAGCATGTCTGGTCGATTTGTAGCACCGATAACAACAACATTCTTCAATGCCCGCAGACCATCCATTTCAGTAAGAAACGTGTCTACTATCCTTTCGGTTACAAGAGCACCACCTTCACCCCGGCCAGTTCTTTTTATCGCGATGGCATCTATCTCATCTATGAAAAGTATGCAAGGTGCAGCCATCCTTGCTTTTTTGAATATTTCCCTGACGGTTTTTTCTGATTCGCCCACATATTTGGTAAGAACCTGGGCACCGCTTATAGAAATAAAATTTGCCTCGCTTTCGTTTGCAACCGCTTTTGCAAGAAGGGTTTTTCCTGTTCCAGGCGGACCGTACATAAGTATACCTTTTATCGGTCGTATGCCCATTTTTTCGAAAATTTCCGGACGCTTGAGAGGAAGTTCCACAGCCTCATATATCTCCCTTTTTGCATCCTTGAGTCCGCCAATATCCCCCCATTTGATTGTTGGCCGTTCTACAAAAACCTCACGAAGGGCTGATGGCTGTATCTCATTCATTGCATCCATGAAATCATTTTTAGTTACATGTAAATCTTCAAGTAGTTCTGAAGGGATTGTTTCGTTTTCCATGTTAAGCGAGGGAAGTATACGCCGCATTGCTTTCATCGCTGCTTCCTTAGTAAGAAGGGACAGATCCGCCCCAGTATAACCATGGGTTATCCTTGCAATGTCTTTTATTTTCACATTTTTACCAAGCGGCATGCATCGCGTATGTATGCTTAGGATTTCTTCTCGATCTTTACGATCAGGTACACCAATTTCGATTTCCCTGTCAAATCTCCCAGGCCGTCTGAGAGCCTGATCAAGGGAATCGGGACGATTGGTTGCACCTATAACTATGACTTCGCCGCGCGCTTTCAGCCCGTCCATATTTGTTAAGAGTTGGGAAACCAGCCTTTTCTCAACTTCGCCGGTTACTTCTTCCCTTTTTGGTGCGATGGCATCTATCTCATCTATAAATATGATTGATGGAGAGCTCTCCTGTGCTTCCTCAAAAAGTTTTCTGAGTCGTTCTTCGCTTTCACCAACATATTTACTGATTATTTCAGGACCGCCAACATAAAAGAAATTTGCATCGCTTTCGTTTGCAACCGCTTTTGCAAGAAGGGTTTTTCCTGTTCCGGGGGAACCGTAGAGCAAAACACCTTTAGGTGGATCAATTCCAAGACGCTCGAAAAGCTCTGGATGACGCAACGGAATTTCTATCATTTCGCGAACTTTCCTGATGGTGTCTTTCAACCCACCAACATCATCATATGTTATGTTAGGAACATTACGCAACTCTTTTATCGGTTCTTTGTTGATCTTTATTTTTGTCTCCTCAGTTATGACTACTGGTCCCTGTGGGAATACCTGTGCAACAACGAGCGGAATAGAAGTACCGAAAATACCAACCGGAAGCAGATTTCCTTTTAACACTGGTTTTCCAACGAGTCTCTTTTTTACATACTGGTCAAAACCAACCGAATATCTGATTGCCTCTTTTGGTGCAAGTATAATTTTTTTGGCGGTTTTTGTCTGTACTGCCTCAGCCCGCACTTTCTCTCCAAGGCTTATGCCTGCATTCTGACGAAGGATACCATCCATCCTGAGCATTTCGATTCCTTCATCATCCTGATGAGACTGCCATACAATTGCAAGGGTTGATTTTTTTCCTGTGAGTTTTATTATGTCGCCCGTAGAAACACCAAGTTCACTTTTGGCTTTTGAATCGATCCGTGCTATCCCCCTTCCAATGTCATTTTGGAAAGCTTCTGCAACTTTTAATGTTATACCTGCCATCTTCTAACCCCTTACGACTACAGTTCCGTTTTTTTCTTCTATTTTTAGTGCGATTTTGCTATTTAATAATGTGTCTTTTTTAAGACCAGTGATTGTAGAAAGACTTATATCAGACGCTGCATCCACACCCATAAAACGCAATCCATTCTCGCGATCAAGCCAGATTGACCTTTCACCGATCTGGAGTTTCATTAATTCGCCACTGCATTTTATTTCTTTTATCTCACCTATAAGCATATCTTTTGGCCTTCTTGACAATACCCGCGCGGTCGAGCTTACTTCTATGTTGTCATTGTTTATCAGCGCATCCTCTATTATGACCTCATCACCGATCGCGAGCTTCTGGCTTATACCTGTCCTTTCCCAAAATACGCATCTTCTTTCGCTGTTGCCATCAGAAAGAATGACAGAGAATGCCATCCCGGTGTTTGATCCGCTCACAAAAGAGTCCACGCCTTCTGCTTTTGTAATATAACCACGGACATGTACGATATCGTTGTTTTTCAACTCTGAAAATTCACTGAACCCGGATTTTTGCATGACAATTATCTGCCCGTCATAGCCAAGATGAAGCTCGTTGTTTTTTTCATAGGCTCCTTTCACTGAAATGACATCCCGGTTTCTCAGGCTTTTTGTTATATCTATATCCTCATTCCATAATACAAGCGGAAACTCACCGCTCTCGTCTTTTATTTCCACTACTCTGGAGTATTTACCTGAACCATATTGGGCTATTGGCCAAACCCTTTTCACCGTTGCTTCGATGCTGATCCTTTTTGTCCCTTTTGTTATCTCCGATATCTTAGTGAAGGTTTCCTTTTCATTTAGCACGCCCTTTTCCTTTGCAATAAGCCTGAGTGCCACTTCACGTGTCAGGAAACCGTGAAAGGATTTGACTTTCTGTTTTATGGTCTGCTCAAGGTCTTCGTTTGACATTTCCTTGAGAAGTTCTGCCTCTATGTCCATGGCTCAATATCTCTGGTAAATGATTTAAACCTGCTTCGCTAAATCCATATTATGCACGTAATGTCCAATCTCGAATATTCATTTGCAATCAGCGAACTTTCCGAACTTATTGGCAAACATTTTTCCAGGATCAGAAAACTCAGGGAAGACACATACCGCATGAAGATCGGCAATACTGAAATCATATGCGAACTCGGAGTCAGATTGCATAAAACCAATTACATTGAGGAGAAGGACACCGATGATAAGTTTGTTCAGAAGGTTGCAAAAGAACTGGACAATGCCAAACTCCTGTCAATTGAACAGGTGAATAATGACAGGATAATCGCTTTCAATTTCCACAACGGAAGGCTGATTTTTGAGATGTTTGGAAATGGTAATGCCATACTTGTACGTGATGGCATCACAGTATGTTCATCAAAAACAGAATCATGGTCAGACCGTGATACACGAGCAGGAGTAGAATATAAAACACCGGCAAATACGGGTTCAGAGAACCTTGCAATGCTGGCAAAAAAACCGGAATTAACAGACAGATATGCCATAGTCGTGCTAATGAAACTTCCGTTCGGAAAACAGTATGCACTTGAAGCCCTTACAAGACTTAACATAGATGAAAAAAAACCCCTGAACATGCTCAATGAACAGGAGATTGAAGCCATAGACGCAGAACTTGCAAAGATCAGGGATCAGGCAAAACCACGTGTGTTTTACCAATCTGAAAAGCCAATAGAATTTTCACTTGCAAATCTCTCGCAATTCGATGGTTTTGAAAAAAAAGAATTCGACACGCTTGGCATGGCTGCGGATGAATATTACCAGAATATGGATCAGGCAGACCCGGAATTGGAAAAACTGGTGAAACGGCTTCGGGTTCAGGAACAGCACCTTCAATCGCTTATAGATGAAGAAAAAACAAGCAGGGAAAAGGCAGAAATTATTTACAATAATTATGCATTTGTAGAGGAACGGATAATGCTTGCACGCACAGGCAAACTTGCAGGAATTGATAAAAAGGAAAAAAGTTTTGAAATTGAAATTTAGATTCACATACCAAAAGCCAAATGATTGAGAGTTTTTTCTGATAACGAAACTAAGGAATAGAATAATATACCCCATAATGAAGCCATGATTATTGCAGCAAACATTAGTGGAGTATCGAGATAATATGACGAGCTGATTATAACGTGGCCCAGTCCGTTATCTGACCCAGTAAACTCTCCAATCATTACGCCAACAACTGCAAGAGTACTTGCAATCTTTAACGAAGAAAAAATAAATGGAATGGAATTTGGAATTCTTAATTTAAACAGCACCTGGATTTTGGTTGCTGAATAAGACTTCATTAAATTTAACTGCTCTTTTTCAATATTTGTCAGACCTTCGAGAGAACTAATCAAAACCGGGAAGAATGCAACCATAGCCCCCATTACTATCTTGGAATAGACATCATTTCCAAACCATAGTATTATCAGAGGTGCAACTGCCACTAGCGGAGTCGCCTTTAAGGCGATTGCATATGGCAATAAGGAATTTTTTATATCATCAGAATAAACAAACAGAATTGAGAACAAAAATCCTAGAACCGAGCCTATCAAAAAACTTGATACAGACTCGAACATCGTAACGACAAGATTTGCGAATAATTCTTCATGATTTTGAAGGAAACTTTGAACAACACCGCTCAAAGACGGCAGAATTAGTCTATCGATTCCAGCAAATGCAACGACCAACTCCCAACATAAAATGAATACAAATAAAGAAAGCCAGGTCAAAAGAATTTGCCTCAGTTTTTCATGATATTTTTTATCCATTGTACATACCTTAAGAAATCGTTTGTGAATTTTATGGAGATGGTTCTCGGGCGTTGTAATTTTATACGTATTATTCCCCTAACAGTTGCTGGCCGTTCTGACAATACGATTATTTTGTCTGAGAGAAAAACAGCTTCTTCCACATTGTGAGTTACAAAAAATATTGTCTTATGCGTCTTTTGCCAGATTTCCTGTAAGTCTAATGTCAATTGTTCCCTTGTAATCTCATCAATAGAAGCAAACGGTTCATCCATAAGAATGACATCAGGTTCAGAAGAAAGTGCTCTTACTAAAGCTACTTTCTGTTGCATGCCACCAGAGATCTGTTCCGGATAATAATCTTTGAATTCGAGCAAACCAGCCATCTGAAGCCATTTGCTTACCGGATTACCAGTAATACCAAAGATTTCAGAAGGCAGTTGCACGTTCGCTTCTACAGTTCTCCAATTTAACAAGGCAGCTTTCTGGAAAACAAATCCAAGCCGGGTATTTTTTTTCTTATATAATACATTTCCGGATGTGGGTTCTTCCAGATTCCCAAGAATATTCAGGAGAGTTGTCTTACCACAGCCGCTTGGACCTATTATTGAAACAAACTCATCCTGCTTTGTATCAAAACTTATCTGTTTTAACACTTGAATGTGCTGAGGAAAACTGAAAGATTTTGACACATCACATACTGCAAGCATTTTCCCTCACCTAATATTCAGATGGTCTACAAAATATGGATCGAATGCATCGGCAGAGTTTATCTGTTCTGTTATGACCTCCTCGTCCAAAAGCCGTTGACAGGTATCTTCAAACATACCATCGTCCATATAACCATAGGGAGAAATCGAGGTTGCACTATTGTAAATCTGTAATCGTTGCATTTCAATTTCCCTGTCAAGCTTTGGATCGTATTTCAGAAGAATATCAACTGATTCTTCGGGATTTTGCACGCTATAATGAAGTCCTTTCAGCGTGGCCCTTAGGAATTTTTCAACAATTTCAGGATTTTTTTCGATAAATTCTGCTTTTGTAAAAAGTGTATAACCATGACTGGTTATTCCATAATCAGCAGGTTGAATCACGTTTACTTCAATTCCTTTAGATGGAAGCGTGATGCCGGCAGTTTGCCTAAATGCCCATTCAGCATCAATTTGTCTGGAGATCAACTGACTGTAATCAAAACCAACATCCACTTCAGAATAGTTGATGGTTTCTTGATGCAAAAAAGCTCTCAAAATATCTGTTGAGATATGTCCATAGAAGAAACCAATTTTCTTGTCTTCGAGATCTTCGACCGTTTCAATCCCACTATCCTTGAGCGCCAATATCACTGGAAAATTTGAATCTTTATGAAATACTGAAATAGCTTTCAGATCTTTTCCCTGTGCCCGGGCAACCAGAAGAGTATCGATTCCGCCAAGGACTCCGAAATCATCAGCACCCACGACCACCATTTTCACGGGATTGGTATCTGGTGAACCCAGATTAAATGTTACATCCAATCCTTCATCTTTATAATAGCCTTTTTCCTGTGCCACATAAAACGGGATCTGACCGGCTTCTACTGTTGGGATTGGCAATCTGACGGATATACTTTCAAGTTCGCTTTTTTCAACATGATTATCTGATTCGATACAACCTGCTAATGCTAATGTTATCAGCATGATCAATAATCCACCAAATAGCAAAAATTTGTATGATACCATAATAATCACTCTTTATAAAATTAAGGAATGAACAGATATAACAAAACGTAGTCCAGTTATTGGACAACCATTTAATAAGTATGTGACGAGATCATAGGTCATGGATACCGAGTCACTTGAAAATATTGGCCTTACCAAAGGAGAAACCAATGTCTATCTGGCATTGCTTGAAACTGGGGCGACCACAACAGGCAAGCTGATAAAGAACACAGGTCTCCAAAAATCAACAGTCTACTTCTGCCTGGAGCAGCTCATTGAAAAGGGGCTTGTGGGCCATGTGATAAAGAATAATAGGAAAGTATTCGAAGCAGGTTCCCCGACCAGACTAAGAGATTATATTGAAAAAAAGAAAATGGAACTTGCCAAACAGGAAGAAAAAATCGAACAATTGATACCCTTTCTTAGCGGAAAAATGAAACCACAGGAGAAACATGAATCAGCAAAGATTTTCGAAGGTTGGAATGGGATGGAAACTGCATTTGATGACATTATATTAAATGCAGGAAAAAAAGAATATCTAATATTTGCTGTCAGTCCGTTACCAACGGTCGCAGAAAGATTTAGGAGATTTATAAGAAAATTCCATCAAAAAAGAACCAAGGCAAAAATACGGACACTAGTACTGGTGAATGAAGAATTTAGAGATACTCTTGGAAAAGACAGGGAAAAAGAAGCGCGGACAACGGTAAAATATATTTCAAAGGAATTCTCGACGCCGGCAGTCATCAATGTATACGCTGAGAAAGTACTGATAGCACTTTGGACTGACCCACCCACAGCGTTCGTACTGGAAAACAAAGAACTTTCTAATTCATTTAGGAATTACTTTAACTTACTGTGGAAAACAGCTAATAAATGAATTTATTGTGCATCCTCTTGATACAAAAGATGTTCCTTCATCAGGTTCATTGCTCTCTTTGGCTTGTCAACGAGCATTGAAAGAACAGTTGTCTTCCCATCCTTTGAAAGCATTCTGACATTTGAAATGGCAACTCCTTCCTTTGAGAGTGTTGCTGTGATCTTGTTCAACTCACCAGGACGGTCTTCGAGTTTGATTATAACTGCATTTGTATCTTCTACCTTGTAACCTGAGCTCTGAAGAACTTCCTTGCCCCTTACAGTATCAGACAGGCCAAGAGTGATTATGGATTTCCCTGCAACTGCATCGGCATTGATTGTCTCGATATTTATCTTTGCCTTTGCCAGAATATATGACAGATCAGCAAGTAGCCCCACCTTATCATCTGCAACTATCGTGATTTGTTTCATATAGTATCACATCCCATTAGATATTATAAACTTGAATATATGGTACTTTATTTATATTTTTAATGTCATTTTTTTCTACTAGACCCAACGAAATGGCTATCCCAACTGCTTTTTTCCCGACAAAGTTTGCAGAAGTAAACTTTTTCAATGCCTCACGAACCTCACTTTCTGTAGATATTTTTCCTACATAAAAATTCCTGTAGGTGTCAAGATCCATATAGGCCCTTCCATCGTCAAGTACCGTGCCTATAAGTTCCTTATCACATAGTGCAACGACCACTTCATTCTGTTTTGTATGTACCTTCATATACATAATGACCAACCAATGCCTTTACGCGTTTTCATCTGACTTTTCCGGATCAAACACATAATGCCACGCAACTCTCCTGAATATTTCGCTCCATGTGCGCAGGTCTTCAACACCGACAAATTCATTTTTTATGTGAAACATCCTATGACCCTCGGCATTGAAACCACATGCACCCATCTTGACAGTCGGAATGCCTTTGTATGTAAAATACCTACCATCACATGAACCAAGCGCATAGGAAAGTTTCACACCTTTTTTTATTACATCTATTGCTATTTTCTGGCATGTCAGGATAAACGGATCGTCGGGTTTAGTATACATACCTTCGGATTTTCTTCTTATGTCAACAGTACCTTTTTCCCCTGTAATCTGCTTCAGATAGCGCTCGACTTCATCAAGGCTATTGGTATGTGGCACACGAATGTCAAGAAGCATACTGCAATCATCAGGTACAACATTTATCGTCCTCCCTCCATTGATCTTTCCAATGTTGCAGGTAATCGCTTCTTCCACATTTTCTTTTGTGCACTTCATCTTAAGGAAATTATCATATGCAATGGTGTTGATTAGGGTGTTCATATTCAGAATAGCACTCTCACCAGCATAGGTCCTTGATGCATGAGCAGCCCTTCCAATTGTTTTGATTTCTGCCCTAAGCAATCCTTTGTGAGCATAACCGACATTATTACCACTTGGCTCTCCCACAACCATGCGTTTGGCAACCATGCCACGATCAACCATTACTTTTGTTCCGTTCTCGCCACCGACTTCTTCATCTCCAACAGCTTGGAAGATTATCTTCTTTTTTGGTCCGGCTCTTGCAAGTTCAAGATATGCGACCAGCATTGATGCAAGCGAACCTTTCATATCACTTGCACCAAGCCCGTAGAGATTTCCGTCTTTTATTACTGGTTTGAGTGGATCCGTATCCCACCCAAGAACAGGATGAACAGTATCATAGTGCCCATTGAAACCGATCTCGGCCATTTCCTTTCCTTCGCCAATGGTTGCGTGGATGCTTTTTACTCCTTTGGATTCAATTTCCTGAACTTTTGCGCCATGGGATTCCAAAAGCCCTTTGATATATATGTACGGCTCATTGGCACCTTCATAGCTTTTTAGAGAAATAAGGTCCTTTGCTATTTTTACTGGATCGAGTTTTTTCATGCCCTCACAAAAGAATATACAAGGGCAAATTTATATTTACCCCAGCAACCCGGCAGCAGAATTAAGCAGTAGGATGAAAAACATGGATAATATTACCAGAAAATATACTAGGTTTGCAAGTTGGAGCGTGCCAAAGACATCGCTTATCATAGTTTTTGAATCTGCAATCACCTGTTTCTGCAATGATATACTTAGCCTGATCTCGTGTATGCTAACACCTAAATCTTGGATTGATTTTTTGTGTTCATCGAACGTATCAGCAGTTGTTAGTAGTGAATCAGCTGATTCCCTTAGCGATTGTGCGCCATCTTGCATACCCTCTGCTTGTTCTGCAATGTCAGCACTGAGCAAACCCAATGCAGAAAGGGCGGATGCTGTACCATCAAGCGCGTTCGCCACAGTACTAAGACCTTCTGAAAGAGGTTCTATTGACCCCTGCAATCCGGTTATAGTGGCATTTGTATTGATCAATTCATCTTCCGCAGCCACCAGTGAGGATTCCGCACTACTAAGGGTCTGGTGCAGTTGCTGAAGGTTATCGAGTATTGATGTTTTTGTTTTTTCCATTGCATCGTTTATCATAAAGGAGAATATCAGAAGTATGAAGATCCCAAATATTGCAACCGCGAAAGATAAACCGCGTAAGATTTTTTTCAGACTGAAATCATCTGGCATCGTATTTCTAAGAACATTGATTAATTTAAATCTGTTCCTTATTGTTGCCTTAGGGTTGGTGGATGGGTTCTTAGTGCAGCCCCCCTCCCATTTGCAATTGTTATTTTTCTAAAAAATGTCGCAGTATGATCAGAGGGTATTGCAATTCTTTTTTCCTCAAGTGCGTTTTTTAGGGCGTTCATAACATCAAAATGGGTTGCACCGAATGGTCTCTGTTCAAATATCAAAACCTCAAATAAAGCAGAATATTTCAAGAGCATTTTAAGGACTCTTTCAGAACCGCTCCATTCATTTTTTGTTAGGCGTTTTATTATTTCGATCTTGTCATCATTTGTTGACATCAATATACCATGGAATAATGCTGATTCTATTCTGAATTCCAACATCGCAAGTGTCATCCCTATTTCTCTTTCATCCACCACGTCGCTAATTGTTGGGCGTTTGTATGTTGCAAGTTCTTTTGCTGCACCTGCAATAGTGGGTTTGTTGTGCGGTTCTGCCTTTTCCAATATATAGTATGCGGCCGCCATCTTTTTCTCTATCATCCTTTCATGTTCTGATCCTAAAATAAGTACGGCAATTTTAATCTCTTCTTGCTTTTTTTCTTGCCTTTTCTCTGCTTTTTGCAATGCTGCCACAAGTCCTTGCTTTACTACTTTTTTTAGTTTTAACATCGGATTGTGATATTTGACCATAATTCCTTGAAGCTGTTCATCCCATAGATGATCATGATCCTCAAGTTTTTCCATTATTTCATCCATCATCTGAACAGTTCTATCAAGTGCCTTAAGACTTATTTCATCATGGAAAAGCCCCAATATCCTGGCTGCTTTTTCTATTGAATTGATTGTATTTGTTAGCATTGCGATAACTTGAGTATTGTCCAACCTTTTTTTTATCCCATCAACATCAAGGGTTCCGATTCCATCTGTTAGTGTTGCTACAATATCATTTGCTATTTTTGTTAACTGCAGACCATTTAGTCTAACTAGTTTGTCAGTACATTCTAATTTTTCTGACAAGGTTGTTTTTAGTAAATATAAAAATTGTTCTTCTTTTGCATTCAGATTATATCTGCGTTCCCGCATTTCTACGGCTTTGTGATACAATCTTTCCATAGCAGTGTCAGTTTCGTTTATGTCTGGACTTAATGCTATAATAAAAAGATCCGAATATGCCTTCCCTATATGTATAATATCTGATCCTTCCTTTGCCTCCAAACTTGCTAGTATAGTACTTATTCTGTTTAATTTATCATACACATCCTTATTCTGAGGTCCACAGCCCTCATCCAGAATTTGACGATATAACCTATTTAGTTCCCCTAACGCAATCATTCTTTTGATTTCAAAAGGAACCTGGGATGTCAGTACTGTTTCTATTTCTATTTCCGAGTTGTCGTGCTCTGTACGCACCTCTTTTTTGTCTGCGAGGTGTGCTTCTAGTAAATAAGTAACATGTCTGTATATGCCCTTTGCTTCATCTTCAAGAGTTTCTTCCTCATATTGCACTCTTTTGTAAATCACCATCAAAGCAGTATGGAGTTCTCTTCGTTGTTCTATACTTAGCCTGTGTTCCTGTAAATGAGCTAACAGTTCTCTTAATGCATTTTCATATACAACTGGATCTGTATTTGCAATCCTTTTTGCAAGATCAGTTATGTCAATATCACCATTCATAAGATTCACTCTTAATTAGTGTTACTATATGAATTTACATGATAATATTCTTAAAGTTATCTATTATGGTTTTTTGTCATTCCCCCGTTCTTTAGATGACGATGGGATTTCCAGAAAAAGAAAGCAACAGCACCAAATGTTATTACCGGAGAGACCCAGGATGGAATATCAAACCCAAAGCTATCAAGTATCATTATTACTCCTAAAAACAAGACTGAGTACATTGCCCCGTTCTTAAGGAACACATATTTCTTTACATTCTCGATATTTCTGATTGTTAATTCTCTTACTACCAATGCTCCGATACCATTACCGATAAGGATTAATGGCACTGCCATAGTGAATGCAAACGCACCAACAACACCATCTATGGAGAAGGTTGCATCTATTACTTCAAGATAAAGCAGCTTACTCATGTCACTCAGGTTGGTTGAACCGTCTTTAAGTTCCATTTCCTTAAGCTCTGCATTCTGCTTGAAACCATGAACTATGAAGAATGCTGTTGAACCAACCACTGCACCGAATGCCATTAGTGGATCTTTGTTTATGGCAAACCAGGTGATTAATGCAAGTGCAACTGAAACCACTGCAAAAAACCAAACACCTTGTTTCTTGAAGAATTCTTCACCGGGCAAACCAAAATGTTTTGGTTCGAGAAATAACCAGTGGAAGAACAGGAATAGAAGAAAAACCCCACCTGCAATAAGTAATATTGGACTGCTTTGCTCTACTGCTTCTGCAACTGCAGGATCCTCGCTGAACATTGCAGTTGCAACTCCTTCAATTCCGAGTTCAGGATTTGCAAGATATAATATCAAAAGCGGGAGTATACCACGTATTGCAAACACGGCTATGAGCATACCCCATAAAAGAAACCAGCGCCTTGCCTTCTGAGACATTTTAGAAAGGACTTCGCTGTTGATGATTGCATTATCAAGACTAGTGATGGTTTCAAAGAATACGAGACCAAGAATCGTTAGTATGATTGCAAAAATGTCCACACATATACAAAAATATGAAGTTGTTTAAAATATATCTGAACGCTGTCAATGTTTTTCTGTTTTATCTATTCCCCCACCACAGTATAAATATTGGTCAGGATCTATTTGATAGATGAATGAAATGTCACGATATAGATTCAAACATGAACTTAACGAGGGTGC
Source organism: Microcaldota archaeon (assembly GCA_018813505.1). GTDB lineage: Archaea > Micrarchaeota > Micrarchaeia > Anstonellales > Bilamarchaeaceae > Bilamarchaeum. The sequence goes on along the minus strand of JAHJBM010000039.1, from coordinate 1,206 downwards.
CATAATATCGAGAAAAAACAGGTTCATAATCAACGCAAAAATTAATGGAAAAGAAGAACTCTGCCATTGCCCATCAACAGGAAGAATAGGCGGACTTATACTTGACGGAACGCCATGCTTATTATCAGAAAGTGAAAATCCAGAAAGGAAGACAGGCCATACTGTTGAGGCGATTTCTTATCACCATGGAAAAGGAAAATCTATGGAATGGGTTGGAATAAATCAAAATCAGGTTAACCGATATGTGGAATTCTTTCTTCGGAATGGACAACTTCCAAAGATATTAAAACCAAATTCAGAGATAAAACGAGAAGTGACATTTGGAAATTCGCGCATAGATTTTATGATCGGAAATGATTACCTTGAGCTGAAGATGCCACTTATAACATTGCCTGAATCCAAAGCTTCTCATGGATCCGGTAGTAAAGAAACGAAACCAAAAAAATTCAATTCGTTTGATAGGTTGATCAAACATTATTCTGATCTTGCAAAAACCGTTTCTGAAAACTCGAGAGCAATGGTTGCGCTTTGTTATGTATATGATGCACCACCATTCCAACCTCCGCCACTAGATGAAAAGAATATCGTTGTGCAGGAAGCAGTGAGGAAGGCAACTAAACTCGGAGTAGAAACATGGCAGATAAATATGAAAATAAATAAAAAAGGAGTTAAACTATTGAAATGTTTCAGACTGGATCTTGATTTCATATCTTGATTTTCCTGAAAAAATACGTGCCAACAATTACCATCAACACAGTAAATCCAGCAAGCGCAGCAAAACTGTGTAATGGATCAATCTGTGAAGTTCCAAGCAGACCATATCTTATGCCCTCGACTCCGTAGGTCAGAGGATCTAATAGTGTAATTGGTTTTAGCCATTCAGGTAAACTACTTATCGGAAATAATGCTCCTGAAAAACCAAATATTGGGAATATGACAAAATTCATGATCATCTGAAAACCGTGCATATCGTCCATTTTTGATGCCATTGCGATTCCAAATGCAGTAAATGCCAGACCAATGAGTAGCATGAATACTACTGCAATCATGAAACCAGTAATACTCGGGATATTTAGACCGATGAATAATGAGAGAACTAAAATCATGAGTCCTTGGATAAATGACGTTGTCGCACCCCCAATTGTCTGACCAAGCATTATTTCCATTCTTGAAACAGGCGCAACAAGCGTCTCTTTTAGGAACCCG
>JAHJBM010000038.1 GCA_018813505.1 Microcaldota archaeon | reverse complement strand
CAGATTTTTGTTTTTTGAGTTTATCTCAGTGGTTGAGAATAGATCGATCCGTCTTCATAAAGCGAAGCTTTTGAAGAGACAGAGAATAAAATTCTCTGGAACTTTTTTGTTGGATCGGGATAACTGGCGAACTTAAGATAAAAGAAAATAAAGAGAGAATTGACCTAATTTTTGATGATCATTGTTAATGTATAAAATAAAAGAAAAAAAGATTATGGAGGTAAAAGACGTGCACAGCTTCCGGCAACACATGTCCAGCCAGGAAGACAGAGCAACAACTCACTACTGCGTTTGTAATCGCTCAGACAGACTTGATGAGCCACGCTAGCCCCAGAACACTCATCTGGATAGAATGTGTCACCAAATTGCACACCATCATCTGTTTCAGTACATCTTGGAAGACAGGCATCTGGACCACCATCATCACCGCAAATGAAATTTGCACCGCATGAAATTACTGATGAAACTATACCTTCTCCAAGACATGCATATTCTCTGACAGATTCGCCAACACATATATCAGTACCGCTAAGGTCAGCAGTTCTTGTAATTGAACCAATGTATATGGCATTCGCACCAACATCAGGATCATTACAGAATGGGTCTAACACACATTCTCCGCCATCACATGAGCTACCTGCATCACAAACAAGCACATGTGAATCTGGAGTTGCCGGATCAGCGCAGAACCACTCTAAGACATTATCACCACTACATGAATCACTATGCACCCCATCCATGAAACTTACTCTACCAAAGACGTCTTGATCGTCACCGTCTGGATCAGAACAAGCACCCACGCATTCACCTTCAAAGCATGCATTGCCCACACCGCATGAGTATACATGGCTTGTTGCTTCAACATCAAGCGCAATATCGCAATAATATTCTCTTATATGTGTTGCATCAGTACACTCATCAGTTCCAAAATCATCGCCACCATATATGACTGTTCCTAATACATCTGTGACTTTTCCACCATCGCTATCTTCACACAAAAGAACTCCATCACCATCAAAATCTGGATCTACAACACATTCACCGTCGATACAAACAAGATCATCAAACCAGCAACCGTATTCCATATGGTTGATCGAGCCATCATCACCGCACCAATATTCTATTACATTGGTAGCATCACTGCAGAAATCTTCTCCATGCGCACCAGTAGATAAAGTCGCCACACCGTAGTGATAAACATCATCTCCATCGTCTGTTTCACTGCAAGTTACTTCGTCAGCAACAACACACTCCCCACCAACACATTCTTCGTCAGGATCACAACCCATAATACCAAAGTCATGGCTATCTGGAGTTGGACAGTACCACTCTAGCACTGCATCATCTGAAAAACACTCATCTGGATATGACTCGCCCCCATGCATCACTTCCCCGTATTCGTCTGGATCTTCACCATCATCTGAATCAGAACAGACATCAGAATCCACAGCAATGCAACGATTGACAACACATTCCATACCATCAGCTGCACAGCCATGATCGACACTTGCTATTTCGTTACCATCACAATAATACTCTGTAAGTATATCCCAAGCACCACAATCGTCTGTTTCACTTTCACTTCCATCAGATAATGAAGCAGTTCCAACGTGTGTGTAATCATTCTGTCCACCATCACTATCACTGCATGTTACTGCACCATGAGGCGCATCTTCATCAACACATTCACCACCAGAGCATTCATAACCTGCAGGGCAATCAAATGTTGTGGAATCAATGTCATCATCTGCAGCACAATAATATTCGCGAACCGTGTTTTCATCAACACAATAATCTTCCATATCATCAGTGCCATACTCTGCAGTTCCCTGCTCATAGTAATCCATGCCACCATCACTGTCATCACATTCATTGATTGAAACGCATCTGCCGCTCCTGCACTCATAACCTGATGAGCAGGACATTGTAGAATGTGAAACCAACGAACCAGAACAAGCATATTCCACTACAAGACTGTCTGAACTGCAATAATCCACATATGATTCATAATTGTAATATACCGTACCTCTGCTATATCTTGCAGCTGTTCCTTCGCCATCAGTATCGTAACAACCCGTGGAAGAGTAACATACCCCATCTGCACAAGTATAACCTGCCGAACAGGTAAGGTATTCTGTTTTCAAATTATTGTCATCACAAGAATATTCTCTTACTGTTGAAGCATCTGAACATGAATCAGTGTATGAATTTGAACCGCTTGAAGTTGTAACCGTAGTTGTACCGCTTGAATACATACTTTGAGATGCTTCGTTATCTGTACACGTCCTATCAGTACATCTACCGCCAGAACAGGAGTACCCGCTTGGACAGGAATATGATGAGTTTGCAACGTTTCCATTTACACAATGGTATTCTATTAGATTTGCACCATCGCATGAATCAGAATATGGAGAACTGCCAACAGTAACTGTTCCAGAAGTATAATATGAAAGACCATTGTCACTATCAGAACATGATACTTGAGCATTCTGTATACACTGCCCACCACTACATCCATAACCTGAAGGACATGGAATCACTTCTGATGTTGCTGATGAACCAGTACAATAAAATTCAATTACTGAATCTGTGCCTGAACATGAATCAGAAAGCTGACCACTGCTTGTTGTGAGGGTACCTTTTACAAGTGCATCTTTTCCAAAGTCGCTGTCAGAACATGCGACGTTGCATTCACCGTTATAAGCAACATTAACACCTGCATCTCTTGCTGCACATGCATGCTCATATGTTGAGCCATCTGCACCGCAAACTGCACCTGAATTCCCATCACAATATGGGAAAAAATAGAAATAACTTCCAATTAGTATGACTGCCAAAAGCATCAAAGCAAATGCCAGATATAGCGTTTCTTTCATGTTTTACACCTTTTGTTAAAAAGTAGCAAGTGATTATTATAAAACTATTGGTTATCTAACACACGCATTTTAGTGATAAAGAAAAATTATATGCCAAGGAATTCTGAAACAAGTGATCTAAACCATGTGCTCAATGAGATCAGGTTATTGATAAACATATCAAAAATATTCAGAGTTGGTATCGGTTCTGGCTGATACAGTGAGGTAGCAACCATCTGTCCAGAAGTTGCATAAAAACTAGCACGGTCTTCTGCTAAACGATCATTTTGTGAATCAAATGAAATGCCTGAAGTCCTGAATTCCCTAACTTGAGGCATTACAGGCTCGATTACTTGTTCTTCTATGACTTCTGGGAACGTAACCTGAACTGTCTCTTCCGTTTCTATTACTGGTTCAACTGAAGGTTCTTCTGATGTAACTTCACCTTCTTCTTGGTCTCTTGTCCTCCTGTGATTGTCATTGTCGTCGTCAGGTGGCGTTGGCGGAGGAACTTCAGGTTCGGGCAATAAAAGGGTGTAATAGCCGCTTGTCCAGTTAAGTGTAAAACTCATTGACCCGTTTTCAGTACATGTTGATGAATGAATTTCAAGGTTTGAAAGTTCTGTCTCGCTTGCAGGAATGACAGGCGACCAGAATAACTGATTTTCACATGAATCCGTTTGCATCGTCATGGTTGATGAACCGTTGAATGCAGATGAATTGATGAAGATGAAATTATTATCAAAATTGGAATTGTTATTTGAAATATCCGCTGTCAGCAGATTAAGCACTGGCCAGCGCACGCAACTTAGTGTACCGATATTGCATATTGTAAGATCAGTAAAGTTGTTTGGATCTGATGAATACATGTAAGTTCCGTTTTCAGGAACAGTGAGATTAAGATCATTGATTAGGTTGTTAACAGAACCATTCAAAAATAAGGAATTGGGTGAATTTGATATAGTTGTATCTGAGATCGTAGAATTTTCAGCATTCAAAAAGTAAATCCCATATGTATAATCCGATACCCGGCAGTTGTTTATGGTAACGTTTCCTATTCCAGTGGATGAACCATTAACCAAAATGGCCGCGGAGTTTACTGAATTGTTAGCTGATAGACCTGAGATATTGCAATCAAGAGAAACACCACTTGATGATATAACAATGCATGCACTTTCGATATTATTGCCCAACGAAACCGAAATGTTTGAACCGTAAAGATCGTTTGTAAGGAAATAATCACCAGGCGCAGTTAATTCCACGCAACCATAGATCAAGCTTTCGCTCGTGTTGGTCGAGTTCGTAGTATTTGTAGTATTGGTTGTATTGGTTCCGGATGTGATATTCTCGAGGATGCCGATCGCATTGAAAATCGACAGATTTGTCAGGGTCAGCAGGTCGTTTGCCGTATCAAGCGATGCATTGAGGCGTACCCACTCAGAATCATTAGTATATAGCATGAAATTATCTTCATTGTACCCGAGTGTTTCTGAATCAAACCACCCGAATGAAATTGAATCTATTGAAACATCGCCGACAGTTGTATGGAGGAGGATAAATTTTCCTGCAAATGATTTTGTATCGGACGGGAGGTCAATGGATTCATTGTTCCACCAACTTATACCATATCTGCTTGTAGGGATCATGGAATCAGTTATACTAATAGTAGTATAATTCTCCAGGGTACCTAAAGGATTGTCTATTGTGATATTTGAAAGAATGAATGATATCGGAACCGTTGCCCGAACGTTAAAGTCAGAATATGTATTGTTGTAAAGATGAGTAGCTGAGATGTTTGTTTCATCCGAATTAAGCAGAAAGATACCAAATCCAGGATTTCCATGGAAAGTGTTATGATTAAGGTTATTGGCATTGCTATCTTGAATTCGAATACCGATCAAAGAACCATATATTATATTGTCAACAAAACTATTGCTGGCTGAATTTGTAGTAAGGTAAATCCCATATTCAAAATTATTACTTATTGTATTGTTGATTATTGTATTATTTTCACTTTTAACTATTTGAAAACCAATATTATTTTCTGATATTGTATTTCCCGAGATTGTGTTTTCATTGCCAGTGGTCAGTCGAAATCCATAGGAATTATTATACACGCTATTGTTAGCAATATTGTTAGTAGAAGAAACTGATACATAAAATCCAGAATCAGGAGCGCCAGTTGCAGTATTATTTAATAGTAGATTATTAGTTGAACTATACAAAACAAAATTATATTTTGAGTTGTTATAGACCATATTATTTAGTAAAATATTCTCAGAAGCATGATAAAGATAAACTCCATAATTAGTATTATCATATACTTGATTCTCAATAAAATGATTATAGGTTGCGTTTGCAGATAAGATTAATCCGCCAAAGCCATTATTGTAAAGTAGGTTTTTTTCAATTGTGTTATTCATAGAGGAAATGGCTATACTATATTTAGTATTGTTATAAATGACATTGCCAAGCAAGAGATTTTCATTGGAATTGGAATTTGTATTTACACCATATTTAGAATCATAAACAGTGTTGTTAATGAGACTATTATTTGAACTATCTTTAAGATAAACGTTGATAAGACCATTACCATTTACAACGTTATTAATGATGGAATTTTTATATCCGGATGCAATATATACTCCGTATTGATTGTTTTCAGATGCAGTGTTATTGACCACATAAATATTGTTAGAACTTGAGATTAATACACCATGCTTTGAATTTCCATTTATGAAGTTGTTTGTTAAGATGATATCGTGGGAATTGTAGATGACAATACCATAGTCTGAATTAAGCATAGAGTTGTTTGTAAGAGTCACGTTGGAAGAGGATAATACATAAAAAGATCTTTGATAGTCTACGATAGTGCAATTTTCCACTGTAACATTATCTGCAGATATTTCAACCCCATACTTATTGCTTGGTTCCCCAGTAATTGAGAAAGAATTACAACTAAATGTGATATTATCATTAAAAATTCTTATACATGCATGATTTCCTTGTGCTCCGACAAGATCATTAGTAAGATAATAGAAACCAGGTTGGTCAAGGTCAGTGCAGTTAGAAACATTGTAGGCAAAAGTGGCTATGGTAAATAATAAGATAAACAATATTGTCTTCATAACCAATAAACACCATAATATTACAGTTAAGTAAAGATTATAAACTGGAGGTTATAACACCTTGCAGTTTATGATTCAACTAATCGTTTCAATCTTTCCAGACTTTCCTTGGGGGTTTCTATTGTGTTGAGTAAATAAACTGGAACACGTGCAAAGAGTTGTTTGAAGAATTTTTTTCTTTGTGCTTTCTTTTTTTCAGTTCTAATAAGCTGATGTGGATTGCAAAAATCATTTTTCAACATAAAGGAGATTGCTTTGGCAGGATCAAGCTTTTGCAATACAGGTAAACTTTTGTTTCTTGTAAGGATAACAAAAATACTCAGAACAGAATCTTTTCTTATCCTGTCAACGCCGAAAAACTTTTTCACGTCTATTATTGCGCGTTTTTGTTCATCACATTTGAGATCTTTGAGCTTGGCTGCAAATTCCGGCCATGACTGGGCAAGGTCATCTCTTATGTATGAGTTTTTTTCAGATGAATGTACAAGGATATTTTGATTTAATCTTACGAAAAACCAGTCATCGGTCAGGAAATTGTATCTTTTGTCAAGCAGCAAGCCATAGGTAAGCGTTGTTTTTCCGCTTTTTGAAGGTCCTGCAATTGCAACGCCTTTGCCACCATAATCGACAAATGAACCATGTACTGAATATCTTCTGTGCTCAGATGTAAAATCTTCGAAAAAATCCGCAACCAGTGCCAGTGCAATGGATTTTATCCAGCCATAATAATTGCAATTGTATATGATTACTGTTTTTGAAATAGGTTCATATAACACTTCCAATTTCTTTTTTCCATTATTTATTGCGAATAATCTTGCGTGGGGCCTGATCGAATCAGGCATGATTTCGAAATTCTCCTCCCACATGTCTTTGAACTGCCGTGAATCAGTGAATAATTTTACGCATGTGCCGTGAATGGATGCCTTTTGCTCATATAGATTTGGGGAATATAGAACTTCCATTAATTTTTCCTTTTTTGATGGATTGATAATCTTGACTTTGTAATCTGACATATCAGGACATGGGAAGAGTAAGTTAATAATTCTTCGAGTAGATAAACTAGGTAGCCATTTAAACGATTACTACTAGATATCTGATGGGGGATAAAATGTTTGACAATAAAAAAGTAGAACTCTTCTTCAGAAAACGAAAGAAAGAAGCCAGCACCATCAAAGCAGTTCTGGTTTTCGTAATTGTAACATTTCTCATGTCATTACTTGCCCTTTTCAGTGATTATGACCAGAAGCTTGATCTTATACTTAATCCTCAATTGCAGTCTTCTGTAATAGGAAGCATAGTTTACAATTTCTTTATTCTGGGTTTGTTGCTTTTCATTCCTGCAATACTGTTGAACTGGGGCGTAGGAAAGGTGATGTATAAATCAAAGGCAAGCTTTGTAGAAGTCACCTATGTCGGGTTGGTGGCCTTTTCATCGTTTTTCCTTCCTTTTATTGTAGGCATACTAATCAGCCTCATATACGCACCAATCGCTCCGATTGCACTTATACTGTTTGTTCCTTCTTTTATCTCCTGACAGTTGCGCTAAAAGAAGTGCATGATATAAGTTATGGGAACGCAGTTGTCCTTTTTATAATCACCAATGCAGGTGCTGGGATAATCAGACTAGGAATGATTTTTGCTTATGCTTTTATTATAAACGGAGTTAATGATGTCTTTTATGAGACGGACATAACTAACAACACTGATGGAACCATCACTGCGACTTTCGCCTATGTTCATACAGAAACAGGCATCCCAAGAGACATCTGTTATGTAACACTACCCGAAGGCTGGGAAAGATCAAATGAAGAAATGAAACAAAAAATCGAAGTTTATATTGAGAGAGATGTACCTTCAAATATAATATTCTCAAAAAATAATGAGACATTTTTGTTCTTTGTATATAGCTTACCTATACATATAACAGACACTATCACCGGCAAGAACTGCAAAAAAGTTGATGATGGGGAGTATTGGTTTGAGAAAGGCATTGTTCCCGATTATAATACTTATGAGATATCACATGTTAAAAATGAAAACAGTTTCCTTGAAGCATGCGATTCAAAAATTAATGAAAATAAAAAAACAATCAGCAGACACGTGGTTCATGGAGGTTTTGTGGGAACTAAAATGATTTTTGAAATGGTATATCAGTCCCCAGCAGGAGAAGACGAAGATTTATATTTTATTATAAACAATATCCGCTGTTATAACAATTATTAACGGGGGATGACATGGCAGGATGCATGTTTAATGACATTTCAACTTCTATTTAGCCGATGATCTGTCCGGTTTTCTTATTGATAATGAAATGCCCAGTTATTGTGTTATTCCTAAGGCATATATCCTCATCCCAGTCAATCCCACACCAGTCATAACTGGCTTCCATAAACACTTCCCAGTTTCCATCTTCTCTTAGTACTGCATTTTCTGTTGTGACATTCCAATTTTGTGTGTGACGGTATGGTGAAAAACTGATAATATTGGGATATGAAGGGGCAATACAGATGAACGGGCAGTTAAATTGATCTGGTGTATTGGCGATCATAAACATTTCTGCAATACTGTATGCCATACTTTCATTTGAAACCTCTCCTATGACTGTGAGATTATAGCTTCCTAGGTGAGTTTGAACTGTTTGGTTTCTTTTAGTTAATCCAATAGTATATTTTCCGGGAATTAAAATAGTGAGATTAAGTGAATACATATCTGGCCCGACCCTGATTAACTCAACGCTACCGTGTTTGCTATTTGGTTCGAGGAAAAATAATTTGTGGCGATAGTAAGTTGTTGCTCCAAAGGTACTCACAGAAAGCCAGCCAGACTCATCATGCTTGAGACTAATAGTAGTTGTTATTATGCCTCCAGATTTAACAAAATTCATCTCGTCTTTTTCCAAAGTTATAGACTCAAAATCATCAGGATTCAGATTTATTATCTCAGGATTATACTCAGGACACTTGCTTTCATCTAAAACAATCGTGCCATCGGAACACATGTGGTCTCTTGAAGGTGATGCCAGGCAGCCCATGCCCAAAAGACCGAGTAACAAAGCCAGCATTAAGAGATTCTTCATGATACTCACGTGATTAACCAATTACCTGTCCGGTTTTCTTATTGATAATAAAATGGCCGGTTATTGTGTTATTCCTAAGGCATACATCCATATCCCAGTCGTCCCCGCATATGTCATAACTGGCTTCCATAAATACTTCCCAGTTGCCGTCATCTCCAAGTAGTGCCTCTTTTGATGTGGTGTTCCAGTTGTACTCCGTGCCACCCCATAAAAAACTAATTAGTTTCCCGCTCCTTGGGATACCTGCATATGGAAATGCGTAGTTTTTTTTATATGGCGTATTAATACGCATGAATCTATCTGCTATAGCATATGCCATGCTTTCATTTGAGACTTCTCCTATGACTGTCAGGTTATACTCCCTTCCCTCAAGCCATTCGTATGCAGTTTTACGTCCTGCAAAAGCAGTATACCCCCCTGGCTCAGCCGGAGCATTTATGGTTAAAACATAGGTGTTATCTTCAACCCACGTAGGTCTTTTGCTAATATTTTCATGAGTCAAATTTGTATACAATGTCGTTTTTCCATTACCAAGTACTATCCATTCATTTCCAGTAATTTCAAAAAAAACCGTTATTTGACCTGAGCTTTTTACATAACATGTTTTATTTTCCTCCAATATTATTGACTCAAAATCATCAGGATCCAAGTTTATTATGTCGGGATTATAATCTGGGCACTTACTTTCATCTGAAACAATCGTACCATCAGGACACATGTGTTCTCTTGAAGGTGATGCCAGGCAGCCCATCCCAAGAAGAAGGAACAAGAAGGCAAGCAACAGAATATTCTTCATAAAAAAAGTTTAACAGTTTCTATTTAAAAGATAATATCTCAATT
>JAHJBM010000037.1 GCA_018813505.1 Microcaldota archaeon | reverse complement strand
ATGCCAATGGCTTCTGCAGGTATTGTTGGATTTTCTCCAGATATCAAACTTAATGCAATGGAGATTGAACCAAAGGCATTTATTATCGCGACATTTGTACTTGTGATAGTAGTAAAACTCGCTACAATCTTCTTTTGAGCAAATTTATTATTCTATTTTTAGATTTTGTTGCCACACCCTCATTGGCCAGGATAAGAACCATCATACGATCATGCTCGGCATTTTCCAAAGATTGAACTAATTTTGAAACTCGGGTTATGGGTTCGAAACCATTTTCAGTATTTATGGAAAGTTCTATTTTCTTGAAAAACGGATTAGGATAATCAACTATTATATCCTCGCCGGTTTGTTCGCACAGTTCCTTTTCCAGTGACAACGATTTCTTACTATCGCACTGATCTGTCGGTATTGAAAAAACTTCTTTGTAAAGTTTCCTGTTCCTAAGCATGGAAGCGTATTTCCCACCGGTTTTTGAGGATAGCATTGCCAAAAGCGCATTTTCATCCCCGAGTTCCATGAACTGTTCCGGAAGTAGAGTACCATCAGATATTGCACCCATGATTGCCCTATGCAAAATAGCAGTAGCGATCCTAACTGTTTTGTGCATATAGACAGCAGAGAACATCATGAATCTTGCTATAAGAAGATATTCTGCAGCCTCGAGCCCGCCTTTTTCGATACAAATAGTATTGTTCTTCATCACCAAGGTATGGATGATTCGATCGATATCGATTATTCCATATGCGACTCCGGTGTTCAGGGCATCACGCTTGAGATAGTCCATCCTGTCGGCACCAAGATCTGAATTTATGATTTCACCGTATTTTGATTTGCCGATTTTGATGATCTCCTTTGGATTGTAACTTTGTCTTAAAGTATCTGCAATTCCACTATTTTGAATTAGTTTATTGCCAATGGATTCGTGATCACCAATGTATTCCATCAGCACATCCTCCCCCTCATGGGAAAATGCACTATGTCCGATGTCATGAAGCAGCGCATACAGCCGTACTTTTTCAGCAGTATCATTGTCAAGTCCGAGTTTTTGCGAGATTAGTGATGCAAGATGAACTGTACCAAGCGAATGCTCAAAGCGCGTGTGGTTTGCTCCAGGATAAACAAGATTTGTTACTGACATCTGCTTGATCCTTCTTAGCCTCTGAAATTCCCTGCAGTCAATTATCTCTTCTTCCAGATCAGTAAATTTTATCGTCCCGTGTATCTCATCCCTGATTATCATAATAGACCATCAGATTTGGGCAAATACCCCTTTCTTTTTTTCTATGATATCACCATTCTCGCTCAATATCCTTAAAATGGCCATACACCCATCAGGATCAAGATTTGCAGATTCTGATATTTCTTTCCAACCCATAGCAGTTTTGAGTACTGATACAATTGCAGCCCGTGCCTTCTCCAGATAATCTGCAGTCACCAGATAAAATTTTCCGTCGAAACCTTTCACACCTATGACAGCACCGCTTTTCATTTCCTTGATTAATATTTGTGAAATATCAAATGCTTCGTTCTTACTGTTCAGTATTACAAAACCGTTTGAATTGAGTACACTTACAGGACCGGATTTGCTTGAATGGCGCGAGGGAGTTTGAGACGAGGTTTGTTTTTGAGCAGATATTTGTTGCTTGGAAGATTGTTGATATGACTGCTGCGTAGATTGCGATCTTTGTTCTGGTTTTTGCGGACTCGGTTTCCCGGTTATTAGCGGGTAGATGCTGTCGCTTATGTTGTAAACCCCATCCATATATTTTTTGCTTTTGAAAATATTGATTAGTTTTTTCTTTTCAAGCTGTGATAATGTAGCCATCTCAGCCTCTGAGAAAACCTGGTTCACATAAGGAGGAACACGTTTTTCGAATTTTATTGATATTAGTTTTTTTAGTACAGCTTTCTCGTTTTCATTAATAGTAGAATTGGCAGGAGTAATTGATTGATTTACATTGGTTGATGCCCTTGCACCATTTTCGCCAAGTGGGACAGATAGTAGATAATACCCTTCTTTTAATTGAAAAAGCTCGAGCTCGTCATAGCAGACCGCCTCCTGAGGCAGCTCTATGTATGCTTTATCGTTTTTCTTTAGAACTCGGACTTTTGACATAGATATGATTAGTTCTTTTCATTTTTAATAAGTAGCAGTTGTTTTGACTTGAAATACAGCAAGAGCATCAGGACAATAGAATTATGTTGCAGTTCGAACACGTTTCATACCCTGAGGTGTGTTTGCCACCCCCCTTTTGAACTGGACAGGAAGCGGAGTTTCTCCATCTCTAGGCAAGCCTCTGTTTAGCGCTCTCAGTGAAACAGCAGAAACATTCGTGAGCTCATCCCCTGCAACCCCATGCGCATATATCCATGCCAATCTAGCTAGGTTTCTTGGATCATTTAATTTTCTAAGGGCTTTCAGTGCTTCTCCACGAATATTGTTGTCACCTCGGATTAAAACTGCAAAAAAAACATCCGACATGTTCAACCTTATCTGAGTTGTGATGGTTTTATCATTAATACTAACACGCGCAAGAAGGGACTCAAGTGATTCGTTGACCTGAAGAAGTTGAACGATTTTAGTCTTTACCTTTTCAACACCCGACAAGTTTTCAGTTTCTGATAAAAACAATATACGATTATAGATCCAATTTACAAAATTAAGAGCAGTGTGATTACCTGCAAATCCAGTCTCAATTGATTTTAAGGATCCACGAGCTAGATTAATGCCAGCGGATATTGATTCAGAAATAATTTCGTTTCTTTCAGTTAGCATGCCATTATCTCTGCCAGTTGCATATGCAAGACTCAGTCGAATTGCAGCTTTGGTTTTTTGTGTTTGGTCAGGTTCACTAATACGTTGATTTAGAATGGTGGTTAATTCATTTACAATGTCCTGAGATCGCATAAATTTGAGCAAGGCCATGCTGGCTTCTTCTATTGCAACCCCATTACCTTTTTCAAGAACATAAACCAGAGATCTTTCAGCAGCAATAAGGTATTTTCCTACATCCAAACAAGGAACTCCTTCATCATCCACATGCGCTAATTCAAGACGAATGGCATCAATCGTATCTGTCCGGTCAGGTGAACGGATTGCCCCCAAAAGATGATTATATAAAACTGAAACAGGGTCAGTGAGGGTTGCTAATTTTTTGACTAACATTTCCAGTAAGTTTGATGTTTGAAAATTTTTTAACTCAGTACTTTCTGAAACCCACACAACGGGTTTTAATTGAATAGGTTTTGTATTTTGCTGAAGAGTGCGACCTGCACGAGCAACCATAGTTGCGCTTATGGTGGCTTCCCATACCATCTGAGGATCTTTTAGCCGATATGACTCAAAATCAATGTTACGCAAGGCTAGTGCAACCTTTGCCAGTGATTCTGCATCTCCCCGTGCCATCTGGTCAAGTGTTTGGGAATCGAATGATAAATACAAACCCGAATCGCGTGAATCCATATTAATACCTTTGAACCGATTATTAGCATCTATATTATGCATTTGTAACAAAAATCACTCAATAGTAAGGAAACTTATTTAGTTGTTGCTAAATCAGGTGATTATTGGAATATAAACTATTGTTTATTTAAATGTTGATGTATGAGGGCTCTGTAGAAATTGTATCTTATAGAGCCTGCCGCGCTAATCTTAGACTGTACTTTAAGACGCGTTTTAGACGCAGGTTAGTTTCACAACCTGCATCGGCATTTCAGGTTTTCTAAGGATTTCTACAAAGCAGGTATTGGGAGATCAAATTAGATGAATATAATTAGAGAGTATATTTTGCTTTTTGATTTTGGTGATTCTATAACAAATTCTATACTATTGTGATAACAAAGCTAAATAGAAAAGAATTATACGACCCGGTTCGTAGGTTTGCGTGCGGCTAATGGAATTGGAGGAGGCTTTGCTACTTTTACTCTTGGAGGTTGTATTTTTGGTTCAAGTCCAGGCGATTCCATCATACCTTTTCCGTTGACTGGAACAACTGCGTATTCTCCTTTCTGCCGACTAACTACATTATACTCGGCAAGCACAGGACCTTTAGGCTCATTATTCGCCCCATAAACTACTTCGATTTTTGCACCTGGTGCAAATTTTCTTGCATCTGCCCTCAAATCTGATACAACTCTGGCTACTGTTAATCCTTGTGCACGAATGGCATCTCGATCTACTGAAATTACTACATTTTTCACGCTAGATTGTTGGTCATCCATGTTATAATGTATGGTTAATCGTATATTTAAAGGTTTCGTTTTTTGGTGTTTTGTGCGGTTGGTACATATGCGAGGGAATAATAACTGCAAATGTTTAAAACATTCAAGAAACATAATATATATGTGATATAAATGGCAATTTCTCCTTTTGAAGAACGATACAGGACAGAAATGAATGAAGCACTTGACGACTGGAACAAGATAAAAAAATGGATGGAAGTCGAAGTTGCACTTGCAAAGGTTCATGCAAAAATGGGCACGATACCAAAAGACGCTCCTGCAAAAATAGAAGAGGCAATGGCAAAAGTAAAACCTGAAAGAGTAAAGGAAATCGAAGATGAGATCCATCACGACCTTATGGCAATGGTAAAGGCACTCACTGAACAGGCAGGAGATGCCGGCAAACATATTCACCTTGGTGCAACAAGCTATGATATCGAGGATACTGCCACAGCACTGATATTCAGAGATGCAATAGGAATCCTTGAAAAACATATGGATTCTCTTTCTTTGGTAATAAAAAATCTTGCAAAAAAACACAAAAAAACCGTCTGTATAGGAAGAACTCATGGACAGCATGCCGTACCAACCACCTATGGTCTCAAATTCGCAATTTATTATCAGGAAATGAAGCGCAACATGGAACGGCTTATGGCAGCAAAGAAACGAATAATGGTCGGGAAAATGGCAGGTGCAACAGGAACCATGGCCACGTTCGGGGTTATGGGTCCTGAAGTCCAGCGTCTTGTAATGAAAGAACTTGGAATTGAAGCGGCAAAGGCATCAAATCAAGTGATACAACGGGACAGACATGCAGAAGTAATGTGTGTTCTTGCAATTACAGCCGCAACCATGGAGAAAATCGCAAAAGAAATCCGCAATCTCCAAAGAACTGAAATCCTCGAGATATCAGAACCATTCGGAAAAAAACAAGTTGGCTCTTCAACTATGCCGCATAAACGCAATCCGCACAAAACAGAAAGAATATGCAGCATTGCAAGACTTGTAAGAGCAAATGTAATTACTGCAATCGAGAACATACCGCTTGAACATGAGCGCGATCTTACAAATTCCGCAAACGAACGTGCCATATTTGGCGAGAGTTTTATTGCAGTAGATTATATGACAAAACAACTGACAACAATACTTGAAGGATTGGAATTTTTCCCTGAAAATATTGAACACAATCTTGAACTTACCAATGGCCTAATCATGGCAGAACGCCTTATGATCACACTTTCAAACAAGGGAATGGGAAGGCAGGAGGCACATGAAAAAGTAAGGACACTTGCACAGCAGGCGTTCAGGGAAAAACGAAATCTGAAAGATCTTGCAAAAGAAAACAAACTACTTTCAGATAAGGAACTGGACGAGATATTCGATCCAAAAACGTATATCGGCGCTGCTGAAAAAATCGTGGAAGACGCGACTAAAGAATAAGAAAAACGATAGGTGTGTGGATGTCTGAGTTAGGTTAGAGATCAGATTCACATAAATAACAACGGCTGTACATCATTGATCAGATGTCTTTCAAATACCGATCCGTCTGCTTTGAAATCATAACGACTCGCCGCACACCCACCATCAGATTGCCTTAGAATCCAATCAAAGCTAATTGCAACCGGACTGATAAGACCGTCTGAATTTGTTATGCCAAAAACAATCGGATCTGACAATGAAAAACCTGCAACTACCTCACCATTAATCTCCGCAAGTTGTACTCCTTCTGCACGAAGATTAACTGAACCAGGAAGAGAATTTAAGATTGTAGGGACCAACAAAACCAGATTTCCGCCAAATTTTATCGAGAATGATTCCATTTCACTAAGCCTGCGATCTGCAAGCTCAACTATTGGTTTGGAATCAAAAAGGCCTACCACTTCGGCGTCTGACATCTCAATGCCCTGTGAGCGTCTTTGAAGTTCTTCTGCCATAATTCCAAAGGCCTTGAAATGGTCTAAAGCGGATGGAACTACAAGCCGTAATAATTTGCCCCCGGTTAAAAGCACTGTTTCTGATCCACCTGCTCTGATATTGGGTTGAACTACAAGATCGCTAAATTTGGATTTCCCTGAATTTCCGGATATCGATTGTGATTGAACCATATTATGATTATTATGTTGTTATATTTATAAATCTATGGATTAGGTAGATGGTTCATGTTCATTCAATATATCATCAAATGCGCAACATTTATATACTTCAATGTTCATCTAATATACATGGTGAGGATATGAATGTTAATCTTGGAACACCCTATGAAGCGATAATCGCCAAAGTGATAAAGAAAGAATATGCAGGCAACCAGACAGAGGTAATCCGCCAAGCACTGCTATTATATGACAGGTTTCTTGAGGAGGAAGAGGTTAGACTGGTCAATAAAGGAATCGAAATTGAGATGGATGCTATCAAATCAGGTAAACTAAAAACAAAAACCATGGATCAGATCAAAAAGAAATATCGTGCGTGATCTGATGGAAATATTGTTTTCAGAGAACGCAGAAAAGGAATTAGATGATATGGATGAACAGCTTAGGCAGATGTTCATTAAGCATATTGAAAAACTAATGATTGTACCGCCAAGAAGACACATGCGATTTGGAATGCCGTTTAATGTCGAATCAGTAACAAAACAGGCTCGCATGATATACCAAATCGAAGAAGACACTTTTTACATATTAAGATGTTTCAAAAATCATAAAGAATATGAAAAATGGTACAAATCTTTCAAATGAAACTGAAAACTGGATACCGGAAACTGAAAACCAAAACACAGCTGATGGAGCATAAGAATTACTGGAGATGACATCTTCTAAGAAAACAGTAAGAAAACGATGTTTACTACACTAAAGAGAATACAGTTAGAATCTACAGCCTCGGCTGATGGAGCATAAGAAAAGCAGGGGTCGACATCTCCATAGAAACTATGAGAGAAGCCACGTTTACCTGATAAAGAGTATGCAGAAGCCGGGATACAGAGCGTACCTTTTTATATACTTTAGGTGAGACTGTACTAGGTGCGTAGGATAAAGAGCGAGGTATTATTATGAGTGGTTTCGGGCCAAAGTATTACATTTTCGGTTCTATTGCCGTT
>JAHJBM010000036.1 GCA_018813505.1 Microcaldota archaeon | reverse complement strand
TACTTATCAATATAGTAAAAGAGCTGAAAGGAAAAAAGATGATTGTCTTTGTGCAATACCGTGCGCAGATTGCAAGAATAGAAACAGTGCTTAATGAAAATGGCATAACCGCAAAACAATTTGTAGGGAAAAAAGATGGAGTAACACGAAAGATACAGGAAGAAACCATAACTGATTTCAGGGAAGGAAAATTTGATGTATTGGTTGCATCAATGATTGGAGAGGAAGGACTGGATATACCAGCCGTAGATTCAGTAATATTTTATGAGCCCGTACCAAGCGAGATAAGAAGTATACAAAGACGGGGAAGGGCAGCAAGACTGAAAGAGGGAGAAATAACTATATTGATGACAAAGGACACACGGGATGAATATTTCTATTATGCATCACAAAATCGGGAAAAACGGATGAAGAAAATACTACGCGGAATGCAAAAAAAACCAGAGATAACAAGAGCTGACGAACTAACAACTTTTAGTGTTGGACATAATAAAGCAAAGGAACAACATAAAAAGAATCCAACTACTAAAAAAACCAAAGTAGTAAAAAAAGCAAAACTCGAAAACCCATTGTCAGGGCAAACGAAAATGACAGACTTTTGAATTCTGAGAGACAATCAGTCTTTTACCTTCTTTGTTTTAATTTTAGAAACGCTTGTATCCATTACGAATGCAAGTTCTTCTTCATCAAATTCGTAAAACTCCATCATTAATTCTGTATGATCCTTGCCGAGCTCTTTTATTAATGGTAAATATTCCAATGCATCCCTTCTGTTTGTATGCAACTTTGAACCCATCTTAAGACCAATGGATTTCATCATTGCCATTCTTGACATTGTTGATGACATGTTACGTAAGTATGATGGGAATGTGTAGGTAGTGAAATGCCTGTAAACACCTTTTTTGGCAGCTGCAACTCCAAAGGTAGCCAGGTCGATTGAATACTTCAAAAGCTTCCAGTACTGATGAGCAATCCTACCATCAAATATATCTGCTTTTGAAAGAGAATTATATGCAGCAGCAATGTCTTCTGATGTTTTATACTCGTTTGGAATGTTCTCGTCAACCCAAAGCTTGATGGAATCATAATCAATATTTCCACTAAGAGCTTCCTTGACCTCGGCATAATTATCTGACTTTAGTATAGTACGAATAATTTGGAATATATCTTTTTCACGTAATCTTTGGCTTGGCATAAGAGATTGAAGATCATTAAGTGCAGCCCGCACATCACCGGAAGAATTGTCTGCAATTGCATCCACCCGTTCTTTTGATATATCTAGTTTTTCTGTGTCTGTAATATGTTCAAGTAGTTTTCTTATGGATAATTTGTTGATTCGTTTCAATTCAACTTTATCACATTCTCCACGAATTGCAGCAAGTTTTTTGTCCCATAAATCCGTTGCAGTAATGATTACCGGGTAGGATGCATCCCTGGCAAAATTCTTTATTGCCGCAGATCCACCACTATCCTTTCTCCCTGCAAGTATGTCAATATCATCTATGAGTAGCAACCTTGTTGTACCGAAAAGAGTGCTTGCAAGCAATGAACCACCCAAAATACGCTCGACACGATTTTTGTTTCTTAACTCGCTTGCATTCATTTCAAGTAGGTCAAGATTGAACTCCTGTTTAAGGACATACGCAATACCAGTTTTTCCTGTGCCTGAAGGCCCCCAGATAAGTAATGGTTTTCTTTTTTTGCCACTGAGCCAATTGAGTATCCAAGTTCGTATGTAGTCGATCTTTTCCTTGTTGCCAAGGATATCATCGAGTTTCTTTGGAGCGTATTTGACTGTGTAAAGCATTTGGATCAGGTAGAATTAGTAATTGAGATTATAATAGATTGCGGTTCGTGATGTTTCGGAACATATGAAAACATTAGATTTAACTGACTCTGAATTTCTCGGCAAGAACTTGCAAACGATGAATTTGTCGATTATCCATACTTAATTTAGATAACATATGGGCAATAAGCAATCCCAGATTCGGATTGTTTGCAACTGCAGCATCTGCATCAATTTCGTATTCCGGTCGAGTAAAAAAACACGTGAGAGTTTCATCACGTATAGATATTGCTTCATCACCCGCATCCGCATCACTGAGAAAAAGAACTTGATGATTGGCATCAAGGTCATCATAGGTTACATTATCAATGAATCCTTTACCAATTACCCCCCATAGAACTTTCCAATAGAGCGCTGTTCCAGGCATTGGTGCTAAAATTGGAAGATACAGATAATGCATCCGCCGTAATTCCAAAAGTTGTTTGTGATCTTGTCTTAGCATATCGGGTGTTTGGAACGGATGACCAGAAATATGATCTCCAAAATAAAGAATATCGTGCTGTGCCATTCGATCAATGGCAGCTTGAACCATTGAAACACGATCTGGAAAAATATCCGGACGATGATAATCATGTAGAATCGATGTATCCATGGATTCGATGCCAACAAAGCAATAAACAAAACCAGATCTGTGCATGCTTGTTAGCATTTTATCAGCCATATGAACATGTCTTTGATCCAGATGCAATGTTTTTGGTGAGACACCAAGAATAGAGTTATTGTCAAGAAATGAATTGAATTCAAAATACCTATTTAGACCGGCAGAATGAATCGCATCGCATAGTTCGATTACTCGCTTAGGATTAGCACCAAAATCCTCATCCGTTAAATTCACCATCATTTTAGGAGCTGGCCAATTTGAATGAAAACGTGCTTTGATTAATTGAAGTTCTTTTATGACGCTCCCCACACTTCTGTGACTCAGCCCGTGATAATTAACACCAGTCGAACAAAAATCACAACTAAAACGGCAACCACTAGACGTACTCATCAAAAGAGGCGGATATTGACGACCTGTCGAATAATACATCATAGGGTCAAAATCCAAAGGTCTGTGGGGGATTGGATAATCTTCCAAAGGAACACGATCCGCTGCACTCACATGAAAGTGATTATACTTATCATCAACCCCACTTCCATTAATTCGAAATGCAATTCCAGAAACGTCTTTTGCATTTTTTTGACCTCGGAGAACAGCGATTATTTCGGGTAATGTATGGATTCCTTCACCAACGCATGCATAATCCACAATACCATGTTGAAAAACAAGACGTAGATCCTGTTTGAAAACATCCGCCCCACCAGGATTTGTGGAACTCAGTGCATTGAAAATAAGATATTGTTTTCCAACACTAGTAGTATGATAACCGCCAAAAATTACTGGAATTCCGAGTTGTGCCTTTACATGAGCAGCAATGGTCAGACCATTTCTGAAATTATATGTAAATGTACCAACACCAAGAACATCCGGGTTGGAAGAGATAATTTCTTTAGCAAATGATTCTTGGGTTTTTGTGCTTGGATAAATAAACGGATTTTTTGGATCATATGGTTCTGCCAATTGATCGAAAATCTGTACCTGATAACCGAGATTAATTAGAACTTGGGCAAGCAATTCTATCTGATATGGTTCGCACATTTCATGTACCATAACTTTTTCCTCATCCATATTTAATGAGCCTAATGGCCGAACTAATGCAACACGAATTTCGCTTGGTTTTTTGCCATTAAGAGAATTCCCAGGTGTAAGATTAGAAGTATTGATTGAACCCATAGTAGTTATTTGTTCGATTATTGTATCATAAGAACGGGTTGGCTTTGAGGATAGCAAAGCTGATGCTATAGTATGTGTATGACGCGAACATCTATGGGGCCGTGCAGTTTTCACCATAATACAAGTTCTAACACAACTTATTTATTAAATATTTGATAAATTTTTTTGACAAACATAAATGTTTATAACCTTTTAATGATAAAAGTTCCGTATGGAACGATTTAGAGGGATAGATTGGAAAGATAGGCAAATTCTGTTTCAATTAGATGAAGATAGTTTTCAGCCAGCTGCAACCATAGCAAAAAAAATAAGATTATCAAAGCAAGTGGTTGGTTATAGGATAGCGGAACTCCAAAGAAAAGGGATTCTAAGAAGATGTTGTGTAATTGTAAATGAGGCTAAACTTGGATATGCATTCTTCAAATTCTATCTGAAATATAAGAAAGTAGACAAGAAACTAGAGGAAGAGATAATTTCTTTTTTTAATAAACATTCAGACGTTGGACTTTTAGATACTTGCGATGGACGATTTGATATGTTTCTTGGAGTTTGGGCAAAAGATACACATCACCTTTACAAGACATATAAAGAACTTTTTGAAGAGTATGGAAGATATTTTGAAGATATTTCAATATCCATTGTAGAAACGGCATACAATTCCAAACGAGGATATTTGATAGGTGAAAGAACAAAGTCTGAAGTACCGCTTTTTGGTGGGGAGATTGAATATACGCCCCAGATAGATGAACTTGATAGAAAAATCCTTGCAATGCTTTCAAAAGATGCTAGAAGTCGAATTGTAGATATTGCAAAGAAGCTTAAGATTACACCAAATGCGATTGGTTATAGAATAAAAAATATGAAAGAAAAGGAGGTAATACAAGGTGCAAGGATAGTATTGGATAGGAATAAGATAGGGTTTTTGAGTTATAAAGTTCTTGTAAAGGTTGATTCTTTTGATGAGCGAGAAGTACGGAGATTTCTTGCACATGTAACCCAACATCCAAATATAATAGATATTGATCTTTGTCTTGGAGATTGGAATATTGAACTAGACGTTGAAATTGAAGATTATAATGATATAACAGACCTGGGGCCAACGGTCCGAGATTATTTTGAATTATTAAAAGATTATATGGT